>BACX01000224.1 GCA_000333335.1 Sphingomonas-like bacterium B12
AATCGACCTGCGGGGCCTGCTCGATCATTGCATCCCATTGGGATGCGGATCAACCGCCATCACTGACATCGCACGGGGAAGCATGGCTTCAGCTTAGATCTCGAACATCGCGTCTCGGCGTTCAAGCTCGTTAAGCACCGGCCAGACGCTCTGACCCCACTTCTCGTGCTCAAGAAACGTCTCGACGGCCTCTTTCAGCTCCTCCGTGGACAAGGCCCGGATCACATTCTCGATCGATAGCTCTGCCATTACCTGCCTCAAGGAATGCAACCTTGCTGGCGACTACAGTCGCGCAATTTTGGTTAACCGAATCCTAAGGTGAATGGTTAACGGATGGAGCCCGAAGCACGAATCTTACGATCTATCGTGGCGAGCATCGCCAGAAATTCGGCAGGAATTCCCTGTTGAGATGGCTGGGCTAATCCCGGCGTCGAAGGCGGCCGATCCGAGGGCGCCTGCGGCGCGTCCAAGTTCATGTGCATTCATCTTTCCCCTGACCTATCCATAACGGACAAATTAGGTTAAGGATCCGTTTCGCATGATCGGCTGAGACAGGACCACCTCACTTTGACGACTGCGCCTCCAATGTGCTCCCTTAGCCGCGCTTGCGCCGCCCCTTCTTGGGCGGAGCAGACGGCATCTCGGCCTCGCGTTGCGCGGCGTGAATGGCGAGTAATTCTTCCATCAGTTCCTCCTCCGGGCTCGACATCACGCCCAGAACGATCGCCTCGTCACATCCTTGGACGGCGAGATAGGCGTGGCCCATGCTCGAATCGAGATAGATTGACTGCCCCTCAACCAGCGTGAGCGGGTCGTAGAATTCGGTATTCACGACCACGCCGCCCTTGAGCACGTAGATAAATTCCTCGCCGGGATGGCGGACGAGGTCCCCGAACTGCTGCGACGTCTTCGCGCGAATCTTGGTGATAGCGGGAATCATCCGCTTACGGCGAAGCTCCGTACAGAGGTAGAAATAATCGTAGTTCGGGGTTTCCACCCGGACCGCATGCTCCATGTCGCCGATGCTCCTGCGGGCCGTTACAGCTTGCGGGGCAGGATCGGCATCCTCGGCGAACAGCTCCGACATGCGCAGACCGAGCCGGCGGGCGAGTTGCTGAAGTTTGTCGTAGGTTAGCGTGAGACGGTCATGCTCCACCTTCGACAGGGTGGAAAGGGGAATGCCGGTCTCGACACTCATCTCCTTCAAAGTCCATCCGCGCCGGGTCCGCAGCCCTCGAAGGACGGCGCCGAGCGAAGGTGTATGGGCGCTCACTATGATGTCTCCGCGAGGACCGGGCAAATGGGATAACAGCGTCCCATTCAGGATGCTTCGCTAGTCTAGGCGCTCGAGCCGCCCGCGGCAATCCACGGCCAAGCTGTTCAGCCGAGCGATAAAATCTGCGTTGCAGAAACGAGATCATTTTGCCAAAATAGAAACACGGCCCTTCGTCGTCAAAACGATTCTCTGATCAGGATTGTGATCCTCGGCGTGCTGTGGGTGTTCATGCTGGGCGGCATGAAGCGCCAGCTGGTGCCCGGCCGCTGGCAGGCCGCGGTCGAGACGATGACCGATTTCGTCGGCAACATGATCGAGGCGAACATCGGGCCGAAGGGCAAGAAGTTCACCCCCTACGTCTTCTCGCTGTTCATGTTCATCCTCTGCGCGAACCTGATCGGCCTGTTTCCGCTCGCGGTGATCCCCGGCCTTCACGCCTTTCACGTGACGAGCCACATCACCGTCACCGGCGTGCTGGCGATCATGAGCTTCTCGATCGGGCTGATC
>BACX01000223.1 GCA_000333335.1 Sphingomonas-like bacterium B12
CGCCGAGTGGGAGCCGGGTGACAGCTTGATTCAGAAGCCGCCCGCCCCCGAGGAGCCAGCGAACAAGCCTACAGAGGGTGAGCAGCGATGCGCGGCGCCTCAGCGGCAGTCGCGCTTCAAAAAAGAAACCCCGTCGACATTAGCCGACGAGGCTTCCCCCGGTCGACCAGATTGGGGCTGCTCGACGCCGCCGATCAATGATCGGCGGCGATGAAGGTTTCAACGCGCGTGAGATGGCGCGAGGCTCCCGCGCATCCATATGGGGATGTTGAGACGGGATTTCCGCGTGCCCGGCTTCCCCCACCACCGACCTCAAAGAAGCCCCGTCGACATAAGCCGACGGGGCCCAGGTGCGTGGAGCGCCGGGGCAAAGGAAACTCCCGGCGCCCCTTCAATGAACGACATTGCAGGAGGTTTCATGATGGTCTCCCGGGCAGGGGACCGATGATAACTTGGGCGCTCGATCATCGGCCGCGCGAGCGATCACCCCGGTCACCGAGCGCTGGTCCTCCACCGCTATTGTCCTCAAAGGAACCCCGCCGGCTGACGCCAGCGGGGCCAAGGTTGAGGGGAATGGACGGTGCAATCGCCCCGTCCGACGCCATCATGAATGACAAGGATGTCAACCACAAGTCTCTAGAAAGCTTTAGCCACGATCGTACACCGTACTGCGGATCAATCACACGCTGGTCCGAGATATAGGAGCATCTATCGCGGCCGAATGCGCAGGCCTCCAGAATAGCGGCTCAGCAGGACGGGATGATCACAATGGGCGATTCGGTTGACTTCGCTTTTGGGGAGCGGCGTGCGCTCGACGGCACGGAGGTTGTCGAGTTCGTGGGCGATCGCGGCGGTAAGGTTCTCCGCTTCTGGATCACGAAGGAGGCGCTTGAACATCTCGCTGGCGCGAAGAGTCACAGTCTCACCCTCTCCAGCCTCTTTGATGCCTGGAAGGAAAGGTTTGGCAGCTCGCGGAAGCAAAGTGCGCCAAGGTGCGGGACGACCAAGAAGGCGAGATCATCATCACCGATGAGGACGCAGTGACCTTCGTAAAGGACGTCGGCGGCTAACGCCCGCACCCGCCGCTCCGCATTTGTCAAATCCGTTGGCAAAGCCAGCTCGCTTCGTGCATGCTACGCGCGAGTGCTATCGCTCCACCTTGCTGTTCCTCGGAAGTTCCTCGCAAACTCCGCAATTAGCGACAATTACGGATCGGCCTCTCCGTGGTATCATCCCCATCGGCAGGCAAAGTCGATGCTTCTTTATTGGGGCGCGATCCTTTCGGGACGGCCTTCTCGGCGCACCTTGCCGCCTCCGCGGCCTCATCGACCGGCATTCTCGTGTTGATGTGTCGCGCACTGGACATCAGGGCCCCCTTCAGACCGAGGTCGCGTTCCGAAAAGGTGCCCCACGCCGATATGGTCACGCAGCGTTGGGCGAGGTTTTCGACAGGACACTTTCGGATGTCGACATAGTGGGGCTTGCCGACTCCGGCTGTCTCGCAAACTTCGCATCGCTGCGAACTTGCATTGGTAAAGAGCGTCGTGCGGCTGCCGCCGCTTCTGAACGGGCTGCCGTGCATCCTGCGCCGGTTTGTCCGTTTCCGACGCTCCGATTTGGGTTCCGATCGGCCTTCGGCGCGGCCGCTAAGCACCGCCAATTACCTACCCTTCGCGGCGAGTTTGCGAACGTGCTGGTTCAAGCAGGTCGCGGAGGCGAGAAACTCCTCACGGAGCACCTGATTTTTCCGGCATAACCGCTCCACATGAACCAGTAGACGATGGTCGCAATCTCTCGTCTTCGCCAGCCGAATTAATTACTTGGAAGGTTGTCACCGCGCATTCCGGTCTGCAGGAGAAACATCTTTCTCTTTTGTTACTTGGCCGCCAGCTCCTCCGTGTCAATTATAGCTGGCGGCCATTTTCGAAAACCATCCGGGGTGGCCTGCCAATCAGAACGGCGGCGTAATATCACAGGATAACTGTCCGCTTCACTTCGACGACAATCGTCTTGCGGCTGGCGTCCTGGGGCGACCATAATGACGGGCCTACGCGGCAGGATTCGGCGCGAGCTAAGAACGCTCGAACGAGCTGCTTTCGCGGCATTTCTGCTGCTGGCCAATTGCGCACAAGCGCAGACAGACGCGGATCTTCGCGGCGAAGCCTAGAATGCTGTAGATGTTAAGCTCGACGCCGAGGGAACTTTAGTCTCATGCAGGCGTCAGCTGCCAAGCGAATCGCTTGGGACACGT
>BACX01000222.1 GCA_000333335.1 Sphingomonas-like bacterium B12
GTGATGCCGTCCCTCGAGGAAGGTGAAGCGCTGATCTGCTATCCCGTCGCCGTTGGTGTCGCGTAACAGCAGGATATTGTTCGGAGCTTTGGGGCCGAAGCTCTTCGCATGCGCCTGGATCAGGCCCATCACCACGTCCTTCGGGCGATTGACGGGAGGCTTCGGCCCATCCGACTGCGCGACGAGGACGTCGCCGTTGGGCAGGACGAACACCGATCGGGGATGAATGAGGCCGGTCGCGAACGGCTGGACCTTGAGCCCCGGTCCGGCGGTCGGCATCTCGCCCTGCGCCCAGGGTTTGGAGGTCGCCGTCTTCATCGGTGGCAGGAGATATTCGTTCGGTTCGGGAAGCGTCGGGTTCGGACCGATCTGGGCATCGGGCGGGGCAACCTGCTTGTGGCACCCGGAAGCCGTCAGCACCATGGCGACGGCGAGGATCATGCCGCCGTTCCTCGAGATGATCTTGGCGTGGCTCATGCGATCGACTCCCGACGCGGCGTGGTGAAGTGCTCAAGGAGTCCCATTCCCAGAAGCAGGATGACGACAACCACGGAGAGGGTAAGGCCGGTCGGAACGACCGAGGTGTAGCCGTCGCGGCTATGAATGAAGGCGTTGAAGATCGAGAGGATCAGCACGACCGCATGACCGATCCGCGAGATCATGCTCGGCCACAGGCCCTGCACGAATGCCTGGAAAAGTCCGATCAGGACGATCACGAAGGCGGCGAGCAATCCGACCGTGAGAAGCCAGACTGACGCAGTCTCCCACGCCATGTTGTAGGATTTCGCATAGACGATGTCGGTCAGCAGCGTCAGGACGAAGCAGGACGCCGGAAAGCTCATCAGGCTGACGAAAAGCGGTCGGCGTTGCTCGGGGGCCTGGACGTAGGACGGCATGCTCTTGTCTCCACCCTGCCGCCCGATTGCGAGACGTTCCGACAGGGCAGAGGGTTCCCCCTTGATCAATTCACCTTCCTTCGGACGGAAAAGCGCGGCGAATGGACAATGGACAAGAGCGGTAGCCAGCGCACGGATCCGATCGACGCGGGCGAGGTTTTGCTGCGCAGCGCTGACACCAGAGCGACGGAGGTTCGTCTCGTTGGACGGCTCTTGGATATGCGTCGACCCGCAGCTTTTCTTCGGGAGCGATCGGGCGGACCACGGGCATCGGTGACGTGACGCGCGGTGTCAAGCAGAGCATCAGCCATCCTGCAGAGGGCAAGACCGGCCTTGCCGTCGCATTGCTCCCCCATCGACGTTGCGAACGACTC
>BACX01000221.1 GCA_000333335.1 Sphingomonas-like bacterium B12
TACCGCCGCGAACGAAGCGACCAAAGGATTGCCGCAGTCGCGTTCAGGCACGAGAAGCGGGCTTGCGAGACGTCGGATGTGCCTACCGCGACCGGGCTGACGGTACGCAATCCGTAGAGGAAACGGAATCCGAGGACGAAGGCGACTGGATGCTTTTCGAGCGTATCGAGGGCACGTTCGGCTGCCGGTCTGTCGAGCATCTTCTCGACGCGCGGATGGTCCCGAAAATGGCGGCCGAAAAGAAAGAAGGCCTGGTCTGCGCAGAAAGACCCCAAGGCGCCCGCAATGGCGACGCCCGGCAAAGAGAGGATATGCTGATGCGCGAGGATGCCTCCCGCGATAACCGCCGTCTCGCCCTCGAGGCCAGCGCCGAGGAAAACCGCGCCCAAGCCAAAGCGGGCGATAAGAGCTTGGAGCGGCATCGTACCCCTTCTGCGCCGAGCGGCCCGGCGAAGCCAGTCGCCTTTCGGCAGGACGTCGCCGGTCCAGCCGACTTCGGGCGTGTCAGTCTTCGCCTTCAGGGATTGCAGCGGCCTGCTCGATCAACCCCTTGGCCTTGAGCTCGTCCCAGAAAGCCGCCGGGATTTTCGCCTGCATCGAGTTGCAATCCTGCGAAATCTGCTCGGCGCTGCTGGCACCCACGACGAGCGCCACGGCCACATCGGGCGAGGCCGAGAACTGAAGCGCGGCGGTTCGCAGGTCCACGCCATGGCCTGCCGCAACGGCGCGTAGCGCCTCACGCTTGGCGAGCGTTTCGTTCGGGATTTCGTGGTTCTTCGGCCCATAATTGTAGCGCGGGCTGCCGGACACGAAGCCGGCGTTGAGCGCCGACCCGATGACGAGCGAGACGCCTTTCTCGCGCACGGCGGGAAAGACCTCGTCGACGGCATTCTTGTGATCCACCAGCGAATATTGGCGGGCGCAGAGGCACACGTCGGGATCGGCGACGTCGATCACCCGGAGGATCGGCTCGGGGCAGTTTACGCCGATCCCCCAGGCCTTGATGATACCCTCGTCGCGCATCCTAGAAAGGGCAGGGAATGCACCTTTCTCGGCGATGGCGAACTGCTCCTCCCATCCATTGGGGAAGTAGGCGAAGTCGGGGGAGATATCATGGACGAAGGCGACGTCGAGGCTGTCCAGCCCCATACGCTGCAAACTGTCCTCGATCGAGCGCCTGACACCGTCGGCGGTATAATCGAAGGCGATGTCGTTGGGTGAATCAGACAGCGGGAAATAATCCTCGTGGCCATTGTCGCGGGATGCCTTGAAGAGCTTGCCCACCTTGGACGAGATCAGGAAGTCGTCACGCCGCTGGTTGTGCAGAAAATGCCCGAAGCGGCGTTCGGACAGCCCGAAGCCATACCATGGTGCAACGTCAAAATAGCGTACGCCCAAATCCCATGCAGCCGCGAGGGCTTCCTCGGCGTCTCGATCGAGAATCTTGTTGAACTCGTTGCCCAGCGGCACACCACCCATGCCGAAGCGGAATTCGGGCTTGAACAGCGCCTTGGCGCGGCTGTCATGATTCATAAGACGAATTTCCTTTGATCGGCACGGTGAGAATGCCGCTTGGGTTGCTGAGGATGGGGTGGTTCAGCGCCCGCTGATCCGCCAGACCGCATTCCCGAGATCGTCGGCGACGAGGACGGCACCCTGATTATCGGTTGCGAGGCCGACAGGTCGCCCGTGCGCAGTCTTCCCGTCGGTCAGGAAGCCCGTCAGGACGTCGACCGGTTTTCCGGAAGGCCGCCCGCCGGTGAAGGGGACATAGATCACCTTGTAGCCGTTGAAGGGATCCCGGTCCCAGCTGCCATGTTCTCCGACGAAGGCGCCGCCGCGATACTGGGCGGGAAGGGCGTTGCCGGTGGAGAAGGTGACGCCGAGCGGCGCGACGTGAGAGCTCAGGCCGTAATCCGGCACGATCGCTTTCGCGACGAGATCGGGCCGCTGCGGCATCACCCGCGGATCGATATGCCGGCCCCAATAGCTGTAGGGCCAACCGTAGAAGCCACCGTCCCGGATCGAGGTGAGATAGTCGGGAACGAGATTGGGACCGAGCTCGTCGCGCTCGTTGACGACCGCCCACAGGGCATGGCCGCTCGGCTCGACCGCGAGGCCGGCGGGATTACGCGTGCCGGTCGCGTAGAGACGATGCGCGCCCGTGACGCGGTCGACCTCCCAGATGCGCGGCACGCCCTTCCTCCGCCACCATCCCGTTTCCGTGATGTGCTGTGA
>BACX01000220.1 GCA_000333335.1 Sphingomonas-like bacterium B12
CCGCGGAGACGGTCTCGTCCTTGCTGGAGAGCATCCGCGCCGCCTCGGCGTCGCTGATCGGCTGCGGACGGCCACCGACGCCCAGGAAGCCAGTGACCTTCGGCGTGTTGCGTACGAGGTGGTAGAGATCGTCGTTCATCGAGCCGCGCAGCAGGACGTAGCCCGGCATCAGCTTGTGATCGTTGGTGACCTTCTTGCCGCGACGAACCTCGGTGACCTGCTCGGTCGGCACCTCGACGGACTCGACCAGCTGCTCGAGGCCCATGCGGGCGGCATCGGCGAGGATCTGATCCTTCACCTTGTTCTCGAAGCCCGAATAGGCGTGGATGATGTACCAGCGCGACATGTAAATTCCTTAGCCGACGAGCTTGAGCAGTTCCTGCGCGAGGAAGTTGAAGACGTTGTCCACGCCCAGGAAGAACAGGGACAGGATCGTCGTCATGACCAGCACCATCACGGCGGTCATGGTCGTTTCCCGGCGGGTCGGCCACGAAACCTTGCTGGTCTCGGTCCGCACCTGCTGGATGAATTCGGGGATGTTGCGGAAGAAACCGCCACCCGTCTCGCCCGTCCTCGCCAACTCGACACCTTCCATCAACAACACAAGAGGCCGCAGGCGCCCTTCCGCTGGGGCGGCGCCCTGGCCTCGCTCAAATCCGCTTCCGACCCTTCGATTCCCGCTCGCCGTTCAGGCGATGGCAGGAGTGGAGGGACTCGAACCCCCGGCATTCGGTTTTGGAGACCGACGCTCTACCAGCTGAGCTACACTCCTACGGGTCGGGAGCGGAAGCGGCTCATAGCGGGAGAGGGAAGGGGGCGCAAGCGCCTCAATAGACGCGGACGAGGCGATCCTCGCTGCGATCGCGCGCATGGGCGATCTCGGCTGCTTCGGCGGGGCCAACCGGCTGGCCTACGAGCCAGCCCTGCACCTGCTTGCAACCCAGGCTGCGCATCTTGTCGAACTCGTTGCGGGTCTCCGCGCCCTCGGCGATGGTCGCCATGCCGAGCGATTCCGCCATGGCGACGATCGCCTTGACGATGGCGACGCTCTCCGCACCGTTGCCCGCGGCGCCGCGCACGAAGCTGCGATCGATCTTGATGCTGGAGAAGCGCGCCTTGCGTAGATAGGCGAGGCTCGACTTGCCGGTGCCGAAATCGTCGAGCGTGATGCGGACGCCGAGCGCCAGGATCTTGTCGACCACGCCGGTGAGGCTGCCGTCGCGGACGAACACCTCCTCGGCCACCTCCAGCTCCAGCCGATCGGCGGCGAGGCCGGAATGGGAGAGCGCGGCGATGATCGTCGCGGGCAGCTGCGGATCCTTGAGTTGCGCCGCTGCCATGTTCACGGAAACGCGGACATGATCGGGCCAGGTCACCGCGTCGCGACACGCCGAATGCATCACCCAGTCGCCGATCCGGCCGATCAGGCGCGCTTCCTCGGCGACGGGGATGAAGATGTCGGGCGAGACGTTGCCGAGTTCGGGATGGGTCCATCGCAGGAACGCCTCGAAGCCGGTCAGCCGACCTTTCACGGCGTCCACGATCGGCTGGTAGACGAGGCTCAGCTCGCCGCGTTCCAGCGCATCGCGCAGCGCGATCTCGATCTTGCGCTTATGCTCGGCCTGGGCGTGGAGCGACGGCTCGTAACGGCGGTGGACGCCGCGCCCGTCGTCCTTGGCGCGATAGAGCGCGAGGTCGGCGTTGCGCAGCAGCGTCTCGACAATGCGGCCGTCGAGCGGGGCGGTGGCCGAGCCGACCGATCCGCCGATATGCAGCTCGTTGCCCTCGATTTCGAAAGGCGCGGAGAGGACGTGGACGATGCGCTCGGCGAGCACGTCGACACGATCGCGATCCGTGGAGTCGGGCACGACCACCGCGAACTCGTCGCCGCCGAGCCGTCCGCAGACGTCGCCGGGGGCGAGCAGAGCGGAAATGCGGTTGGCGACCTCGATCAGCAGGTTGTCGCCGATCGGATGGCCCAGCGTGTCGTTGACCTGCTTGAAGCGATCGAGATCGATCAGCATCAGCGTCGACCGGTGGCCGGCATGATGGCCCTCACGCAGCGCCTCGCCCAGCCGGTCGATCACATGGGCGCGGTTGGCGAGGCCGGTGAGCGCATCGAATCGCGCCATGCGATCGATCTTCTCGGCCGAGCGGTGGCGCTCGGTGGCGTCGGTGCCGACGCCCCAGAAGCCGATCAAGGTACCGCGCTCGTCGCGGCGCGGCGCGGCGGAGAGCGACCACCAGCGGCGTTCGCCGCCGATCACCACCGGCACCACCAGATCGCGGAAGCTCTCGCGCAGACGCAGCTTGTCGGCCAGCATGCGGATGCCGGGTGCGACGTCGCCATGATCCCAGCCCTCGCCGGCGAGAACGGCGAGCAGCGGCTTGCCCTCCAGCTGCCGGGCCTTGACGTTGAACAGGCGGGCGAGGCGGGGGGAGACATCGACCAGGCACTTGCCGGCATCGGTGCGCCACAGCCAGTCGGCGCTGGTATCCTCGAACTCGCGCAGCAGCAGCGAGACGACCTCTTCCTTCCCGGCCAGGGCCTGTTCGGCGGTGATGCGATGGATGAGCAGGCGTGCGTTGGCGACGAACGTCGCGGCGACGGCGGCGGTGAACAGGCCGGCCATGCCGGCGAGCATGACCCTGCCGTCCATCGCGACATCGGCGGCGGCTGCCGTGCCGGTAATGACGATGAAGCACAGGCCGCCGATCGGCGCCGGGGTCATCAGTGCGGTCGCGACCGCGGCGAGTGCGCCGCCGACCGCCAGCAGCGAAAGCGAATAAGGCGTACCCGCCGGGCCGGGAACAGCG
>BACX01000219.1 GCA_000333335.1 Sphingomonas-like bacterium B12
AGCCTTCGCACCCTATGTTCCGACTACCGCCAAGACCGCGATCCTTGCGGGCGTGACGCGCGGGCCGACGATCGCCTCCCTGTCGATCGATCCGGCCAAGGCGGATACGGTGCTGGCGGCGTTCCGCTCTTCCTGCGCCGCGTTGCTCAAGCGCACTGATGGCAGCGGCCTTACCACCGCCGCCGACTGGCAACCCGCCTGCACCGCCGCCGCCAGTTGGCCGCAAGGGCAGGGGGTGAGCTTCTTCCAGCGCTATTTCGAAACGGCCAGGATCGGGCAGGGTGCCCTCTACGCCACCGGCTATTACGAGCCGCAGATCCAGGGATCGACCACGCCGCAGCTCGGCTACGACGTGCCGATCTACGGCCCGCCCGACGATATGGTGAGCGCCGACCTCGGCCAGTTCATGCCCGAGCTGAAGGGCAAGACGATCCGGGGCAAGGTGCAGAACGGCAAGCTCGTCCCCTATCCGGATCGCAGCCAGATTCAGGGCGGCGCGATCAACGGCCACGCGCCGATCATCGGCTATGCGGCCGACAAGATCGATTTCTTCTTCCTGCAGATCCAGGGTTCGGGGCAGCTTCGCCAGCCCGACGGCAGCATCGTGCGCATCGGCTATGCCGGGCAGAACGGCCAGCCTTACACCGGCATCGGCAAGTGGATGCTGGCGCAGGGGATGCTGCAGCCCGGACAGGCCTCGATGCAGGGCATCGTCGGCTGGCTGCGGTCGCACCCCGATCAGGCCGATGCGGTTATGGATCAGAACCGCAGCTTCGTGTTCTTCAAATATCTCACCACGCCGCCGGTCGGCGCGCTGGGCGTGCCGGTGACGGGCCGCGTGTCGGTGGCGGCGGACCCGGCCTTCACGCCGCTCGGTGCGCCCGTATGGCTGGCGCCCGATCGCGCCGAGGCGGCGGGCCTCTGGGTGGCGCAGGATACCGGCGGCGCGATCAAGGGCGCCAACCGCTTCGACACCTTCTGGGGCGCGGGCGCAGACGCGGCGCGCATCGCCGGCGGCATGTCGGCGCACGGATCGGCCTATGTGCTGCTGCCCGCCGGCACGATCGCGAGACTGGCCGGTGCCGGGCAGATCCCGCAAGCCTGACCCGGCGGAGGGGGAAGCCCTCTGGCAACGTGTCGTCGAGAATGTGCGGCCGCTCAAGGGGCGGCGAGCCGCTCAGAAGGTGGCGGCCGTCAAAATCCCGGCAGTCGGCAAGCACAACCCCGTTCGTCCTGAGCCTGTCGAAGGACGGGCCGTGAGCGTACCGCCTGTAGCCCGTCCTTCGACTACGCTCAGGACGAACGGAGTCAGTGTGGCGCCCGTTCGTCCCCCGCAGAATACCCTGGACGCGTCCTGGGACCGAAAGCTCGCGCGCGGCCTCGTGGCGCCCGATCTTGCCATCGATCTCCACGGCTTCACTGTATCCGCCGCGCATGCCGAGCTGGAGGCGGGGCTGACGCGCGCGGTGGCGATGCAGGCGCGGCTGATCCTGCTGGTGACGGGCCGGCCGCCGCCGCCCGGCCGCAGCCGCCTCGACAATCCCTTGCGCGGCGTGATCCGCGCCTCGATCGGCGACTGGCTCCACCACGCCCGCCACGCGAGCCACATCGCGGCGGTGCGCAACGCGCACCCGAGGCACGGCGGGGCGGGCGCGCTGTATGTGGTGCTGAAGCGGGTGAGGGGTTAAATGAAAGCCCGCCGCAACACCGCCTCGTAAATATCCGCCAACACGCCCAAATCCTCCACCGCTGCCGCTTCGTCGAGCTTGTGCATGGTGGCGTTGGGCAGGCCGAATTCCACGGTGGGGGCGATTCTGCTGAGGAAGCGGGCGTCCGACGTGCCGCCGGTGGTCGAATAGGCCGCCTCCACCCCCGTCACGGCGCGGATGGCGTCCGATACCAAGGAGGACAGCGCGCCCGGCTCGGTGAGGAAGGCCTCGCCCGAGATCATCGCCTCGACGGTCGCGCGCGGTGCTTCTTCGGCCACGACGCGGCGGATTTCGGCTTCCAGCTGAGCGCCTTGCTGCTCGTCGTTGAAACGGATGTTGAGCCGCGCCTTCGCCGTGCCGGGGATGATGTTGGTGGCCCCGCTCGCCACCTCGATGTCGGTGACTTCGAGGTTGGAGGGCTGGAACCAGGCATTGCCGTCGTCGAGGTGCCAGCGCTGCAGCCGGTCGAGGATGCGGACCAGCCGCGTCACCGGATTGTCGGCGAGGTGGGGGTAGGCGACATGGCCCTGCGTGCCGGGCACTTCGATCCACGCGTTGATCGATCCGCGCCGGCCGATCTTGATCGTGTCGCCGAGCCGCACGTCGGAGGTCGGTTCGCCGACCAGCACCATGTCCGGCCGGATGCCGCGCGCGTCCATCCAGTCGATGATCGCGCGGGTGCCGTGGATGGCGGGGCCTTCCTCGTCGCCGGTGATCAGCAGGCTGAGCGTGCCCTTGTGGTCAACCACGCGTTCGGCGGCGGCGATGAAGGCGGCGATCGCGCCCTTCATGTCGACCGCACCGCGCCCGTAGAGCAGGTCGCCGCGAATTTCCGGCTCGAACGCGCCGGCCGTCCAGCCCTCGCCGGCGGGGACGACGTCGCTGTGGCCCGCGAAGGCGAAATGCGGTGCGCCGTGCCCCCGGATCGCGACGAGGTTTTCCACCGGTCCGTGCGGCGCCTCCCCGCTGGTGAAGCGGTGGACGGTGAAGCCCTGTGCTTCGAGCGCCTGCGTCAGCACGTCCTGCGCGCCGGCATCGGCAGGCGTGACGCTGGGGCAGAGGATCAGGTCGGCGGTCAGCGCCACGGGATCGATTGGACCGGTCATGGCGATGGCGTTAGGCTGGCACACGCCATTTGCCTAGCGGGGAGCCCATGCCGAAGATCGATATCGACGCCATCGAGGGCAAGACGGGCAGTGATTATCCCGATCCCTACAATCTCGGCGGACATGGGCGCGTCTATCGCTCGCTGGCGCGGGCCGGGGGTGTCGCCGATTTCGAGGCGAATCACGTCATCCTGCCGCCCGGCGCCTGGTCCAGCCAGCGTCACTGGCACGAGGGGGAGGACGAGTTACTCGTCATGACGTCAGGCTCGGCGACGCTGATCGACGATAATGGCGAGACGGTGCTGAAAGCCGGCGATTGCGCGGCCTTCCCCAAGATGGATCGCAACGGCCATCACTTGATCGGCGGCCCGGAGGGCGCGACCTTCGTGGTGGTCGGCATCACCGAGACCAGCCCCTGCCATTACCCGGATATCGACCTCCGGGCGGAGGGCCCGCGCTATCTCCACAAGGATGGCACGCCTTACTAGGCGGTCGGCAGCGTCTCGAACTTCTCGATCACCCAGTCCTCGGCCTGCGCGCCGCCGATCCATTCCTGCATGAAGGGATGCAGGAACATCGCCTGCATATAGGGGATTGCGAAGCGCGGCAGGGGCAATTGATAGGTGACGATGCGGGTGCAGACGGGCGCGAACATGATGTCGGCGGCGCTGAATTCCCCGAACAGGAACTCGCCGCCGGTGCCGAACCGCGCGCGGGCCTGTGCCCAGAGCTCGTACAGGCGGGCGAGATCGGCCTCCACCGCGGCGGAGGGCTTATAGTCCGGAAAGCGCTGGCGGATATTCATCGAACATTCGCGGCGGAGTGCTGCGAAGCTGGAATGCATCTCCGCCGCCATCGATCGCGCCATGCCGCGCGCGCTGTCGTCCGCCGGCCAGAATGTCTCGCGGCCCACCCGGTCGGCGAGCCATTCGATGATGGCGAGCGAATCCCACACCACCGTGTCGCCGTCCCACAGGATCGGCACCTTGCCGGAGGAGGGGGCGAACTCGTCGCCCTCGCGGCGCTTGTCCCAGTCGGCGTCGTAGAGCGGCACGACGATCTCCTCGAACGGGAGACCGGACTGTTTCACCGCCATCCAGCCGCGCATGGACCAGCTGGAATAGGCCTTGTTGCCGATGATGAGCTTGAGCATGGGCGGCGTTGTGCGGGGCGGGGATGGTGAGGTCAACAGGCCGCGTGCGTGAAAACCAATTGGAGAGGAATCGCCATTAGCACCAGCGTCGGGAGCTTCATGCCGGGCAGGAGGGGGCGTCATGGCTGGCATCGCGGGGAAGATCTTCACGCTCGCTTCGATCGTCTTCGCATTGCTCGCATCATCGGCCTGCACGGCGCAGGCGGGGACGGCCCCGGCCGAACACTGGACATGGGGGACGGTCGCCGAGGACGGGGTAGCGCAGGCGCAGATCGACGAGGTGCGACTGGCTTTCGTACGCAACGATTTCGCTGCGCTGGACGCGATCGAGGCGCGCGATCTGGCGAACGACGGGAAGACGCCGTCGGGCGGTTCCAAACTGACATTCTATTACGACAACATCACCTACCTGCTGAGCCAATACGACCCGCTGCGCGAGTGCAACGCGGATTGGCAGCCGTTTCTCGACAAGTGGCGCGCCGCTTCGCCCCGATCGCCGGCGCCGATCGTCGCCAATGCCGCGATGCTCTACAACCGCGCATGGTGCTATCGCGGTAGCGGCTATGCGGGCGCGGTATCCCGACATGCCNTGGAGCCGTTCAGCGAGAATATCGAGGCCGCCCGCGCCCTTTCTCCGGAGAGAAGGCGATCGCGTCCACCGATCCGGAATATTTATGCCAGTTGGAAAGCCTGCTCGTCGCGCAGGGCGCGTCCCGAGCCGATTTTCGTCACGTGCTGGATGAGGCGACCGGCCGATATCCCTATTATTTCAATATCTATTTCGCCGCTTACCAATATTACCAGCCGCAATGGTATGGCAGCGATGGTGATATCGACGCGCTGGCGCGCTACATGGTTCAGAAGACCAGCGCACGGGATGGCAAGGCCGACTATTTCCGCTTCTACTGGGATGCGGCGTCCTGCAACTGCCGGGAGCATCTCGCCCCGGCCGATCTGCCGACGATGCGCGCTGCCATGGACGATCTGGCCCAGCGCTATCCGGTCGATCGCACCTATATCCACATCGTCCAGATGGCCTGCATGCTAGGCGATGCGGACGATGCGAAGCGCTATTTCGCCAGGGTGACGATCAACGAAGCGGCCTACTGGCGCGAGGCGGACTGGGACGAATGCCGTGCCCTCGTGGGGTCCAGCCCGCTCCCGTTTCCTCAGCCGACGTCCTGACCCGCCTCAGGCGCTGATTGCGTCCAGCACCGCCGCGCGCAGCTCCGGTATGCCGCCGCCCAGCTCGCTCGACGTGGGCAGGATCACCGGATGAGCCGCGACATGCTTGCGCGCCTCCGCCTCCACCGCCGCCGTCACCGCCGCGAGTTCGGTGGCCTTCACCTTGTCCGACTTGGTGAGGACGATCTGGTGGGAGACGGCCGCCTTGTCGAGCATCTCCATGATCTCGCGATCGACATCCTTGATGCCGTGGCGCGAATCGATCAGCACCAGCACGCGCGCCAGCACGGCACGGCCGCGCAGATAGTCGTTCACCAGGAACTTCCAGCGCTTCACCATGTCCTTCGGCGCCTTGGCGAAGCCGTAGCCCGGCATGTCGACCAGCCGGAAGGCGATCGGTTCGCCGACGTCGAAGATGTTGAGTTCCTGCGTGCGCCCCGGCGTGTTCGAGGTGCGCGCGAGGCCGGAGCGGCCGGTCAGCGCATTGATCAAGGTCGACTTGCCGACGTTGGAGCGGCCGGCGAAGGCCACCTCCGGTGCGGTCGGGTCGGGAAGAAAACGCAGCTCCGGCGCGGACTTCAGGAATTCGACCTTGCCGGCGAAGAGCTTGCGCCCCGCCTCCAGCCGCTCGTCCGCCTCGGGCGTGTCTCCCCTCACGTCTTCGGCGCCGGCATCTTGCGGTTGAGCATCTGCATCTGCCCCACCGTGATCAGGTTGGAGAGGATGTAATAGACCTGCAGGCCCGCCGCGAAGGGCGACATGATGAACATCATGAACCACGGCATCAGCGAGAAGATCTGCTTTTGCGCCGGGTCCATGTTCATCTGCGGGTTGAGCTTGAACTGCAGCCACATCGTGCAGCCGAGCAGGATCGCCAGCACCGAGAGATGCAGGAAGCCGGTCGGCTGGAAGGGCAGGTAGCCGAACAGGTTGATCGGGGTCAGCGGATCGGGCGCGGAGAGATCCTTGATCCACAGGATGAAGGGCTGGTGGCGCATCTCCAGCGTCAGCGTCAGCACCTTGTAGAGCGAGAAGAAGATCGGGATCTGCAGCAGCACCGGCGCGCAGCCGGCGAGCGGGTTGATCTTCTCCTCCCGGTAGAGCTTCATCATCTCTTCCTGGAGGCGCTGCTTGTCCTCCTTGTGACGCTCCTGCAGGGCCTTCATCTTCGGCTGCACGATCTTCATCTGCTGGCCGGACTTGAACTGCTTGTGCGCGATCGGGAACATGATCGCGCGCACGATCACGGTGAGCAGCAGGATGGCCACGCCGAAATTGCCGACCTGCTTGAACAGCCAGTCGAGCAGGTAGAAGATCGGCTTCTCGATCACGCGGAACCAGCCCCAGTCGATGGCGTGGTCCAGCTTGTCGAAGCCGTATTTGTCGTCATAGGTGTCGAGCAGCGAGGCGTCCTTGCCGCCCGCGAACAGGTAGGAGGTCTGCGTCGCGGTCTGCGCCGGGCCGACCGGCGCGACGTTCGGCGCGAACTCGGCCTGATAATGGCCACCAGCGCCCGCGAAGGCCGCGTCCACCTGCGCCTTGGGATCGGGGATCACCGCGGCCAGCCAGTATTTGTCCGAGAAGCCGAGCCAGCCGCCGGTCGACTGGAACTTCTGGCCGGCGGCGCCCGCCTCGTCCAGATCCTTCCAGTTGGTCTTGTACTGGGCGATGCCGCCCATCACGCCGATCGGGCCGACATGGACCTGCCAGCTCGACGGATCCTTGGACTGGCCGGCGCGCGAGACGAGGCTGTAGGGGCGTGCGTTGACCGCCGCACCCGTGCCGTTGGTCACGCTCTGCTGCACGGTGAAGAGATAGTTGTCGTCCACCGACAGCTTGATCGCGAAGGCTTGGCCCTGCTCGTTGTTCCAGGTGAGCGTCACCGGCCTGCCGGGCGCCAGAACGTCGCCGGCCGCCGTCCACACCGTGTTGGCGTCGGGCAGCTTGATGTTCTGGCCGCTCCAGCCGAACGAAGCGAAATAGGCGTCCTGCGTGCCTTCCGGCGAGAACAGGCGGACGGGCGGGCTGTTCTTGTCGATCGTCTCGCGCTGGGTGGTGAGCACGAGATCGTCGATCTGGGCGCCGCGCAGGTCGATCGAACCGGCGAGCTTGGGCGTCATGATCTTCACGCGCGGCGTGGAGGCCAGCACCTTGTCGCGATTGAGCACCTGTGCGGGGCCGTTGGGCACCGGCGTCGGCTGGGGCAGCGGCACCGACTTGCCGTTGACGATCTGCGTCGCGGGCTTGTTGGCGGTCGGGAAGAACTTGTCGGAGAGCAGGGCCCATCCGAGCAGGACGATCGCCGACAGCACCAGCGCGGTGATCATGTTACGCTGTTCGTTCACCGAAGAACCCCCGAATCCGTGTCTTTCATGGCGCCCTCTTCAGGGCACCGGGTCATAGCCATGGCCGCCCAGCGGGTGGCAGCGGCAGATGCGCCGCGCCGCCAGCCAGGAGCCGCGCGCCGCGCCATAGCGCGTCCAGGCCTCGATCGCATAGGCCGAACAGGAAGGCGTGAAGCGACAGGTCGGCCCCATCATCGCGGACGGCCCCGCCTGCCAGGCTTTCGCCACCAGCACGAGGCCCTTTTCGATCACTGGGAGAGCTTCCTCAGCGCCTTGCCCAGTTCTTCCTGCAGCAGCGCGTAATCCCGCTCGATCCCGCCGTTGCGGCCGATCAGGACATGATCGGCGCCGGCGATACCGAAAGCGGGGAGCAGTTCGCGGCCGAGCGCGCGGAAGCGGCGCTTCATGCGGTTGCGGACCACCGCATTGCCGATCTTCTTGGTCACCGTGATGCCGAGGCGCATCGCCGGATCGCCGTCGTCGCGCGGGCGCACCAAAAGCACGAAGCCGGGCATGGCCCGGCGCGCGCCCCCGTTCGCCGCGAGGAAATCCGCGCGGCGCCGGAGGATGACGTAAGCGTCTTGGCTCAGGCCGAGAGCGACTTGCGGCCGCGCGCGCGGCGGGCGGCGAGCACCTTGCGGCCGGCGGCGGTGGCCGAACGGGTGCGGAAGCCGTGGCGACGCTTGCGCACGAGGTTGCTGGGCTGGAAAGTGCGCTTCATCGTCTCGGTCCTCGAACGTCTGATCTGTACAACGAAAAAGGGCAGCCGAACGGGCGGCCGCCACTGACGGGGCGCGGATAGGGAAAGTGGGGGCGAGAGTCAATTGGTGGCGGCGGCCAAGGCCATCTTTTCGCGCTCGCGGCGGCGCGCGGCGCTCTTGCGGCGCAGCCCCCAATCCACCCACGAGCCGAGCCGAGGCCAACGGCGCTTGGCGCGGACATATTTCCGCTTCGCCCATGGGGATGTCTGGAGCACCAGCGCGAGGCCGGCCGCGAAGACGATCGTGCCGCCCGGACCGGGGATCGGCCCGACCAACGGGGCGAGCAGCATCAACAGCCAGCCGAACGCAAAGATGGCATGTCGGATGCCATGCATTCGCTTCCAGGTCCGCCATCGCTCGCGCCAGGTCATGACACGGATGTGGGCGGGGATTGTGACGGGCGCAAGGCGAGAGGGCTGGACACCCGCCTTGTTGCCGCTACGTTCCGTCGCAACAGGGGCAATTTCAGGGGTCTGGCGTTGGTCGCGATCGTCTCGACCGTGGCGTTTCTCGGGCTGGAGGCGCGCGCCGTGGAGGTGCAGGTGCAGCTGGCGCCGGGCCTGCCCGCCTTCGTCGTCGTCGGCCTGCCGGACAAGGCGGTGGCGGAAAGCCGGGAGCGGGTGCGCGCCGAGCTGGCCGCGATCGGCCTGTCGCTGCCGCCCAAGCGGATCACCGTCAACCTCTCGCCCGCCGATCTGCCCAAGGAAGGATCGCACTTCGACCTCCCGATCGCGCTGGGGCTGCTCGGCGCGATGGGGGTGATCGATGCCGAGACGCTGAGCGAATATGTGGCGGTGGGCGAACTGGGCCTGGATGGGCGGCTGGCGCCGGCTGCGGGCGTATTGCTGGCAGCGCTCCACGCGTCCGAACAGGATCGCGGGCTGATCTGCCCCGAGCGCCAAGGGCCGGAGGCGGCGTGGGCGGGGCGAATCGAGGTGCTCGCCGCGCCCGATCTGCTGGCGCTGATCAATCATCTGAAGGGCACGGGCCAGCTCAATCCGCCGGGCAGGGGCAGGCCGATCCGCCGCCCGCCCGGCCGGATCTTCGCAGGTGAAGGGGCAGGAGAGCGCCAAGCGCGCGCTGGAGATCGCGGCGGCGGGCGTCACAAACCTCCTGATGGTCGGTCCACCGGGGGCCGGCAAATCGCTGATGGCCGCCTGCCTGCCCGGCATCCTGCCCGACCTCACGCCCGCCAAGGCGCTGGAGGTGTCGATGGTCGCCTCGGTGGCGGGCGAGCTTCCGGGCGGCCGCCTGATCCGCGCGAGGCCGTTCCGCAGCCCCCATCATTCCGCATCGATGGCGGCGCTGACCGGTGGCGGCCTCAAGGCGCGGCCGGGTGAGGTGAGCCTCGCGCATCTGGGCGTGCTGTTCCTCGACGAGTTGGCCGAGTTCCAGCGGCCCGTGCTCGATTCGCTGCGCCAGCCGGTCGAGACGGGCCGGGTGACGGTGGCGCGTGCCAATGCCCACGTCACTTTCCCGGCGCGCGTCCAGCTGATCGCAGCGATGAACCCGTGCCGCTGTGGCCATCTCGGTGACGCCGCGCTCGCCTGCGCCCGCGCGCCGAAATGCGCGGCCGACTATCAGGCCAAGGTCTCCGGGCCGCTGCTCGATCGTATCGACCTCCACGTCGAGGTGCGTGCCGTCTCCGCTGCCGATCTCGTCCTGCCGCCGCCGGCCGAAGGATCGGCGGAGGTGGCGGGGCGCGTGGCGGAGGCGCGAGCGATCCAGACCGATCGCTACGCCGCGCATGGTGTGCGCACCAATGCCAAGGCCGACGGCGAATTGCTGGACAGCGTTGCCGCCCCCGACGAGGCGGGGCGCAAGCTGCTCGCGCAGGCGGCCGAGCAGATGCGGCTTTCGGCGCGCGGCTATCACCGGGTGCTGCGCGTGGCGCGGACCATCGCGGATCTCGGTGGTGCCGGGGGCGTTGGCCGCGTCCACGTCGCGGAAGCCTTGAGCTATCGGCGAAGAGCGCCGGTCAACTGATCGAGAACAGGAGGGCGNACGATGAAT
>BACX01000218.1 GCA_000333335.1 Sphingomonas-like bacterium B12
GCGCGGGTGTTCGAGACCGGCAGCTTCTCCGCCGCCGGCCGCCTGCTTGATATGAGTCCGTCGGCGGTCGGCCGCGCGATCGATCGGATCGAGGCGCGCCTTGGCGTTCGCCTGCTCCTCCGGTCGACCCGCGCGCTCAGCATCACGGCGGAGGGACAGGCCTATCTGTCCGCCGCGCGACGGATCCTCGCCGATCTCGACGAATCGGAACGACAGATCGCCGATCAGGGCGTGCCGCGCGGGCGCCTGCGGATCAGCGTGGCCTTGGCGCATGGGCGGCTACGGGTCGTGCCGCTGCTCGGCGAGTTCTGCGAACTTCACCCCGCCATCCTGGTGGATTTCGCGCTGACCGACACGCTCGTCGATGTGGCGGCCGGCGAGGCCGATATCGCCATCCGCTTCGGCCCGCTGGGCGACAGCAATCTCACCGCGCGCAAGCTCGGCGAGACGCGCCGCGTGATCGTCGCGTCGCCGGCTTATCTCGCCCGGCACGGTACGCCCGCCACGCCGGAGGATCTGCACCGCTTCAACTGCCTCAACTTCAACTTCCGGCGGTCCGAGCCGGTCTGGCCGTTCCGGCGCGACGGGCGCGATTTCGCCTTGTCGGTGAAGGGCAATATCGAGGCCAACAACGGCGAGACGCTGAGCCAGCTGGCGACGGCGGGGGTCGGCATAGCGCGGGTAGGGGCATTCAGCGTCGTGGAGGAGATCGCCGACGGCCGCCTCGTGCCGATCCTGGAGGATTTCAATCCCGGCGATGTCGAGATGATCCACGCCGTCTTCGTCGGCGGTGCGAGCATGCCCGCGCGCATCCGGGTGTTCATCGACTTCCTGGCCGACCGGTTGCGCTAATCGCGCGCCGCGCACCCGTTTCCTGTCTGGCAATCTCCGGAAGAGGCCCGTATAGCCGCTCGCATTCGACCCGTGGGTATCAGCGCCC
>BACX01000217.1 GCA_000333335.1 Sphingomonas-like bacterium B12
GCTGCAGATGNCGATGTCGGGCCTGCGCGAGTTGTCGGTGATCCAGACCCCGCCGGTCGATCGTCTCGCGGTGCGGACCTATGTGATGCCGTGGGATCCGGTGGTGATCCGCGAGGCGCTGCTGCGCGAACATTATCGCGGCGGGCAGGCCTATTTCGTCGCGCCGCGCGTCAAGGACCTGCCCGACATCGAGAAATTCCTGCGCGACGAGGTGCCCGAAATCACCTTCGTCACCGCGCACGGCCAGATGGGCGCGACAGAGGTGGAGGACAAGATGTCCGCCTTCTACGATCGCAAGTACGACGTGCTGCTCTCCACCACGATCATCGAGAGCGGCATCGACATCCCGAGCGCCAACACGATCATCCTGCACCGCGCCGACCGCTTCGGCCTCGCCCAGCTCTACCAGCTGCGCGGGCGCGTCGGACGATCGAAGACGCGCGCCTACGCCTATTTCACCACGCCCGCCGGCCGGATCACCACCGAGAGCGCGGAGAAGCGCCTACAGGTTCTGGCGAACCTCGACAGCCTCGGCGCGGGTTTCCAGCTCGCGTCCCACGATCTCGACATCCGCGGCGCGGGAAACCTCGTCGGCGACGAGCAATCGGGCCACATCAAGGAGGTCGGCTTCGAACTCTACCAGTCAATGCTGGAGGAGGCGATCATCATCGCCAAGTCGGGCGGCACCGAAATCCCTGAATCGAAGACCGATTTCTCGCCGCAGATCACGGTGGATGCGCCGATCCTCATCCCCGAGGACTATGTGCCCGATCTCGATCTGCGCATGGGCCTTTACCGCCGCATGAACGAGATCGAGGACAAGGGCGGCATCGAGGCTTTCGCCGCCGAGATGATCGATCGCTTCGGGAAGCTGCCCGATGCGACCAAGAACCTGATCGACGTGATCGGCATCAAGCTCGACTGCAAGAAGGCGCGGATTTCGCGACTGGATGTCGGCGGCAAGGGTGCGCTGGTGACTTTCGCGGATGGCGGATTCCCCAATGTGAAGGGGCTGCTCGCCTATCTGGAGCGGCTGAAGGACACCGCCAAGCTGCGCCCCGATCAGAAGCTGGTGATCACCCGCAACTGGGCGGACCCGGCCGCGCGCCTGCACGGCGCGACGCAGCTGGCGAAGGGGCTGGCCAAGGCTGCGGGGTAACCCTCATCGTCATTGCGAGGAGCAAAGCGACGAAGCAATCCATTAGCGCGACGCTTGCGGCTGTGGATTGCTTCGCTTCGCTCGCAATGACGAGGAAGGGTTGGATCAGAGCATCTTCCCGATGCGCTGCATGATACCGGCCAGCGAGACGGCCATCACCGAAAACACGGTCGCACCCACGATCTGAACCAACATATGTCCCCCGACATGTCCTTTTGCCGGAACAGGCTCTAGCAGAGACTGGTTAACGGCCAGCCATGCTGCGGGCGCGAACGGGTCGGTTTGGCGCGCGGGACGATCCGCCGGACAGAACGGCTCCGTGCCGATCGGCCATCGCTAAACGCTTGCTCCTTACGGCGCATCCCGCGAAAGGTCCGTCATGGGCATATTATCCGACCGCTGGATTCGCGAACAGGCTCTTAACCATGGCATGATCGAGCCGTTCGTGGAGGCGCAGCGGCGCGAGGGCTGCATCAGCTACGGCCTCTCCAGCTACGGCTATGACGCGCGCGTGGCGGACGAGTTCAAGATCTTCACGAACATCGACAGCGCGGTCGTGGACCCCAAGGATTTCGCCGCCAACAGCTTCGTCGATCGCCAGACCGACGTC
>BACX01000216.1 GCA_000333335.1 Sphingomonas-like bacterium B12
TCCGCCGCCGCATCGTCGCCCGCTTCGGTTTCCTCGACCAGCGGGCAGACCCAGTAAGCTTGACCGCCCGACGCAACATGGCGGCCGAGACCGGCGACCACCTCGTCCATCCGCTCGACCGCGATGACCTTGGTGTCGATCGGCTGGCGGCCGGGCGGCATCTCGTCGAGGCGGCTGACGTCCATCTCGCCGTGGCTCGCCAGCAGCAGCGTGCGCGGGATCGGCGTGGCGGTCATCACCAGCATGTGCGGGGGGCGTTCGCCCTTCGCGGCCAGCATCAGCCGCTGGGCGACGCCGAAGCGATGCTGCTCGTCCACCACGACGAGGCCGAGCGCCTTGTAGGCCACCGCTTCCTGGAAGATGGCGTGGGTGCCGATGAGGATGTCGATGGAGCCATCGGCCAGGCCCATCAGCGTGGACTCCCGCGCCCGCCCCTTCTCGCGGCCGGTGAGGATCGCCACCGTCAAGCCGAGCGGGGAAAGCTGGCGTTGTAGCGTCACGAAATGCTGGCGAGCGAGGATTTCCGTGGGGGCCAGCAGCGCGCCCTGCGCCCCCGCCTCCACCGCGACCAGCAGCGCCGTCGTCGCGACCAGCGTCTTGCCCGCGCCGACATCGCCCTGGAGGAGCCGCAGCATCGGCGTCTCCTGTGCGATGTCGCCTTCGATATCGGCGATCGCGCGCGCCTGCGCGCCGGTGGGGGCGTAGGGCAGGTCCAGCTTCGCACGCAGCCGCCCATCGCCCGCCAACGCGCGGCCCTTGCGGCGACGGGTGGCGCCGCGCACCAGCATCAAAGCGAGCTGGTTGGCGAACACCTCGTCATAGGCCAGCCGCTCGCGCGAGACCGTATCGGCCGGGTCGCCATGAGCACGTTCCAGCGCTTGCGAGAAGCTCGGCCATTCCTTCTGCGCGATCAGGCTCGGCTCGATCCATTCGGGCAGGCTCGGCACCCGCTCCAGCGCCTGTGCGACCAGCTGCGCCATCCGCTTGGAGGTGATGCCGGCCGACAGCGGATAGACCGGCTCGCGCTCGACGATCTCGCCGGCTTCCTCCAGCGGCACCGATTCAGGGTGCACGATCTGGAGCTCCTGCCCGTAGAGATCGAGCCGCCCCGCCACGATGCGCGGTTCGTTCAGCGGGAACTGCTTCCTCGCCCAGCCCGAATTGCCGCCGAAGAAAACGAGGCTGACATAGTTGCCCTCGGCATCGGTGGCGTGCACCCGGAAGGGGCCGCGCGGCGAGGAGGATCCCTTGTAGGACACCGCCGTCAGCGTGACGATCACGCCGCGCCCGGCATCGCCCATGTCGAGTCGCTCGATCCGGCGGCGCTCGACCATGCCGGTGGGCAGATGGAACAGCAGGTCCACCACGCGCGCGATGCCGAGTTTCGCCAGCGGCTTGGCCAGCGCCGCGCCGACGCCCTTCAGCGCCTCCACTTCGGCGAACAATGGATTGAGGAGTCCGGGTCTCATGCCTACATGGCCTCTACCCTGAGCCGACGCGCGCCGGAAGCGCCCGCCGGCTATTTGGCTATTGGAACGATATGGATCGCGAGCATCTCCTCAAACGCCTCGGCTTCCGCGCCTGGCATCGCGGCACGCGCGAGGCGGACTATCTGATCGGCGGCTTCTTCGATCGCTACTCGCCCGAATGGGGCGAGGCGGAACTCAAGTGGTTCGAGGCGCTGCTGGTCGAGGACGATATCGACGTCATGGCCTGGGCGATGGGCGTGAAGCCAGTGCCGGAGGCGTATGATGGGCCGCTGATGCGTGCGATGCAGACGCTGGATTATGTGCCGCTGCCAGGCACGCCGGCCTCGCGGGCGCATTGATAACTTGACCTCCAAACCCACCCCGTTCGCACTGAGCGCAGTCGAAGTGCGGGCTTCAGGCGGTGTCGCTTGCGGCCCGTCCTTCTACTTCGCTCAGGACGAACGGGGTCGGGAAGTGCGATACCAGCGGTGTAAGAAGTGACCGACCCCCTCCAGAAAATCCTCAAGGCCACCCAGCCTCTCACGCTCTCGGCCGTCCCCCCGGGTTTTCTCCCCTGGCTGCTCGCCGATCTCGCGCGCGCCGCGAAGAGCCGCGCGGTGTTCGTCGCCGCCGATGACATCCAGATGCGCGCCGTCACCGACGCCGCCGCCTTCTTCGCGCCCGAACTGACTACGCTGGCCTTCCCGGCGTGGGACTGCCTGCCGTTCGACCGTTCCTCCCCCTCGCTGCGGTCCTCCGCCGAGCGGCTGGCGACGCTGCAGGCACTGCAGAAACCGGCGAAAGGCCCCACCCTACTGGTGACGACGGTCAACGCCGCCACCCAGCGCACGCTCACCCCGTTCCGCATCCGCCAGCTGGTCGCGAAGCTCACGCCGGGCGAGCGGATCGATCGCGACCGGCTCGCGCATCTGCTGCAGGCCAACGGCTATGTCCGCACCGACACCGTCGCCGATCCGGGCGAATATGCGGTGCGCGGCGGCCTCGTCGATCTCTGGCCGTCGGGCGAGGAACTGGCGCTGCGGCTCGATTTCTTCGGCGACGAGATCGAGAGCGTCCGCCGCTTCGATCCCGCCGACCAGCGCACCGTGGATCGCGTCGACGGCTTCACCCTGCTGCCCGCCTCCGAGGCCCTGCTCGACGAGGACAGCATCAAGCGCTTCCGCACCGGCTATCGCGAGCGCTTCGGCGCCACCGCGACCGGCGACCCGCTCTACCAGGCGGTGAGCGATGGCCGCCGCCTCGCCGGCATGGAGCATTGGCTGCCCCTGTTCGAGGAGAAACTGGCGACCCTGTTCGATCACCTCTCCGACGAGGACGTGATCGTCCGCGATTCGGGCGCGCCGGCCGCCGCGCAGAACCGCTTCGAGGCGATCGCCGACTATCACGCCAACCGCGTCCGCGCGCAGTCGAGCGATCCGGGCAGCTACCGCCCGCTCAAGGCCGACACGCTCTACCTCTCCGAGACGGAGTGGGAGCAGCAGATCGCCGATCGCCCGCTCCACCTCACCACGCCCTTCCGCGAGCCGGAGAGCGCAACTGTGCTCGACTTCGACGTGGAAGGCCCCCGCGACTTCACGCCCGAGCGGACCGCGCAGGAAAATGTCTACGAGGCGGTGGCGGCCCACGCGCGCAAGCTGCACCGCGACGGGCGCAAGCTGATCCTCGCCAGCTATTCGGTCGGATCGCGCGAGCGGCTGGCAGGGCTGCTGGCGGATCACGGGCTGGATCGGCTGGAGCTGGTCGACAGCTGGCAGGAGGCGCTGGGCGCAGCGAAGGCCAGCGCCAAAGGCGCGGTGGCGCTCACCGTCCTCCCCCTCGATCACGGCTTCACCACACCCGACGTCGCGCTCCTCACCGAGCAGGACATGCTGGGCGACCGCCTCGTCCGCCGCCAGCGCCGCAAGAAATCCGCCGACGCCTTCATGCAGGAGCTGGCGACGCTCTCGCCGGGCGACCTGGTGGTCCACGTCGACCACGGCATCGGCCGCTACGAGGGGCTGACCTCGATCCCGGTCAGCAAGGCGCCGCACGATTGCGTGCAGCTCGAATATGCCGGCGGCGACAAACTCTACGTACCGGTAGAGAATCTCGAGGTGCTGAGCCGCTACGGCGCGGACAGCGAGGGTGTCGGCCTCGACAAGCTCGGCGGCGTGGCGTGGCAGGCGCGCAAGGCCAGGATGAAGGAGCGCATCCGCGAGATTGCGGGTGAGCTGATGGCCACCGCCGCCGCCCGCGCGCTTCGCCCGGCCGAGGTGCTCGATCCCGACGCCGCCTATCCCGAGTTCGTCAATCGCTTCCCTTACGAGGAAACCGAGGATCAGGATCGCGCCATCGTCGACACGCGGAGGATCTGACCGC
>BACX01000215.1 GCA_000333335.1 Sphingomonas-like bacterium B12
CGTCGATCGCATCCGCAACGAGATCAGCGAGATCGTCGGCGCCACCGGCATGGCGCTGCCCGAATTCCGTCGCATCGTGAACATGGTGCAGAAGGGCGAGCGCGAGGCGCGCATCGCCAAGAAGGAGATGGTCGAGGCCAACCTGCGCCTCGTGATCTCCATCGCCAAGAAGTACACCAATCGCGGCCTGCAGTTCCTGGATCTCATCCAGGAGGGCAATATCGGCCTGATGAAGGCGGTCGACAAGTTCGAGTATCGCCGCGGCTACAAGTTCAGCACTTACGCTACTTGGTGGATCCGGCAGGCGATCACCCGCTCGATCGCGGATCAGGCGCGGACCATCCGCATCCCGGTCCACATGATCGAGACGATCAACAAGCTCGTCCGCACCAGCCGCCAGTTCCTCCACGAGACCGGCCGTGAGCCGACCCCGGAAGAACTGGCCGAGCGCCTCTCGATGCCGCTCGAGAAGGTTCGCAAGGTGATGAAGATCGCCAAGGAGCCGATCTCCCTCGAAACGCCGATCGGCGACGAGGAGGATTCGCACCTGGGTGACTTCATCGAGGACAAGAACGCGATCATCCCGGTGGACGCCGCGATCCAGCAGAACCTCAAGGAGACGGTGACGCGGGTTCTGGCCTCGCTCACCCCGCGCGAGGAGCGCGTGCTGCGCATGCGCTTCGGCATCGGTATGAACACCGATCACACGCTGGAGGAAGTCGGCCAGCAGTTCAGCGTGACGCGCGAGCGCATCCGCCAGATCGAGGCCAAGGCGCTGCGCAAGCTCAAGCATCCGAGCCGCAGCCGCAAGATGCGCAGCTTCCTCGATCAGTAACCCGTAGATCCTCCCCAAGCTCGCTTGGGAAGGGGACCGGTGATGCCGGTGGAGGGGCCGTCGGCGAAAGCCGGCGGTCTTCTTGTTTCAGGCGCAACGCCCTGCCCCTCCGCCACTCGCCTTCAGCGAGCGCCCCTTCCCTCCCCGCGCTGAACGCAGAGCGGATCAACTCGTCCGTCGTAAACCGCACCTTTACCCCTTTCGCGTAGAGCCAACCGACAGCGCGGGCACAGGGCCGCGTGTTGGCACGCGAGCGAAAGGGCAGCGCATGGCATCGCAGGCGATCGACAGGCAGCCGTCCGGCGTAGCAGAGTTCCTGTCCGACATGGTCGCGAAGGAAGGCAGCGCGGGCCACGGCTATCCTGTCTCTCCGGCGCTGGAGGGCGAACCCGCCGTCCGCAACCTCGCCGATATCGCGCACTTCATCTGCCTGCTGCACGGTCGCTACCCCGGCGTGATCGATCACGCCGCCGCGCGCGTCGTCCATCAGACCGCGCGCACCTTCATCTATCGCGCCGCGCCCGGCTTCGCGGCGGAGCGTTCTTATCTGACGCGGCTCGTCGTCGCGGCCGGCCCGCTGCCCTCCACGCTCGGCCAGTCGCAGAGCGAGGCGGCGGTTGCCAACCAGAGTCACGCGCTCGCCACTCTCGCCCAGTCCGAACGCAACGGCACCGCGATCGGCGCCGCGATCGCGCTGGTGCTCGATTGGCGGCCGATCCGCCGCGTGCTCGATGCCGCGGCCCAGCGCTTCGGCATCCAGGTGCCGCCGCTCGATCTGCCGGGTGTCTCCGAAACGCTCGCCATCGCGACGCAGCTGCCGAGACGGCGGGCATCGAGCGCGCCATGGCGTTCGGCGCGCAGCAATTGCTCGTCCAGCATCGCGGCCTGTGGGATCTGCTGGAAAGCCGCGAGAGCGCGCGGCGCCACGCCTGACCTCGCGCTAGGGCTTCGGCGCCCTGCTCCACGCCTCCGCGTCGCGCACCTGCGCCATCTTCGTCCGCCGATCGTAGAGGCACAGCATCGTGCCGGCGCGCCCCTTGTTGACGCGGGGCGGATAGTGGCCGGTCACCAGCAGCACATCGAGCGCCGAGCGATCCGAGAAATGGACCGGCGCGGAGGCCGCCGCGCCATCCATCCCGCTCGCGCGCAGGCAGGCGTCGCGCGACCTGCCATCGTTGTCAGGGGCAGCGGCGGCGGCAAGCATCAACAACGGCAACAACGGCATCGGTTATTTCCCCGTCACGGGCGGCTGAGGCGCCCCCCGGTCAGCGGTTCCGGCACCCCCGTGGTGCCCGGAAAGCTGATCGGCAGCCCCTTGAGCGAGCGCACCGCCATATAGGCGAATCCCTCGGCCTCGGTCGCGTCGCCATTTTGCCCGACCGCCTCGATCGGCTCCACGGGAATTTCGCAGGCATCCGAAAGCATGGCCATCATCGTCGTATTGTGGCGGCCGCCGCCGGCGACGATGATCTTCGTCGGCCGTTCCGGCAGGTGATCGAGCGCCAGCGCCACGGTGGCGGCGGTGAAGGCGGTGAGCGTCGCGGCGCCATCGGCCGCGCCGAGGCCGCGCGCCGGCTGGATGGTGAAATCCGCCCGGTCGAGTGACTTGGGCGGAGGCTGATCGAACCACGGATTGTCCAGCATCGCGGCCAGCACCGCCTTGTCGATCGTGCCGGTCGCCGCGAAGGCGCCGCCGTCATCGAACGCCTTGCCGGTTTCCTTCACCATCCAGTCGTTGACGAGACCGTTGGCGGGGCCGGTATCGAACGCGACCAGCGTGCCGTCGCGGCCGATGAAGGTGATGTTGCCCACCCCGCCAAGGTTCAGCACCGCCACAGGCAGTTGCGCGCCGGAGAGCAGGGCGCGATGATAGACCGGCAGCAAAGGCGCGCCCTGCCCGCCCGCCTGCACGTCGGCGCCGCGCAGATCGTGTACCACGGGCACACCCAGCGCGGACGCCATCATCGCGCCGTCGCCGATCTGCCATGTCCAGCCGCGATCGGGCCGGTGCGCGATCGTCTGGCCGTGGAAGCCGATGACATCGACCTCCTTGGCATCCTTGCCGGCCGAGGCGAGCAACTGGTGGATCAGGATCAGATGCCGGCGCGTCAGCATCTCGGTCGCGGCGCCGATCTCGGGCGAGAGGCGCGGCTTCTCGTAGGTGAGCGCCAGCGCGGTCGCTTCCTGCAGCTGTTTTCGGGCCGCATCCGAATAGGGTTCGGTGCGGAAGGCGATCGGCTTCACCACGCCCTCCCCGTCCGTCTCGATCAGCGCGGCGTCGATGCCGTCGAGCGAGGTGCCGGACATCAGACCGATCGCCAGCATCGTCTCGCTACCCATGCGCCTGCCCCCATGCTATCGCCCCGCCGCCATGACGACGATGCCGTACAAATCCGAACTGCTGCGCCTACTCGACGAGCGCGGCTATATCCACCAGCTGACCGATGCGGAAGGGCTGGACGCCCTCGCCACGCGCCAGGTGGTGCCGGGCTATATCGGCTTCGATCCGACCGCGCCTTCGCTCCATGTCGGCAGCCTCGTCCAGATCATGATGCTGCGCCGTCTCCAGCAGGCGGGCCACAAGCCGATCGTGCTGATGGGCGGCGGCACCGGCAAGATCGGCGACCCCTCGTTCAAGGACGAGGCGCGCAAGCTGATGACCGACGAGACGATCGCGGAGAACATCGCGTCCATCAAGCGCGTGTTCGAGCGCTTTCTAACCTTCGGTGACGGCCCGTCCGACGCGATCATGCTCGACAATGCCGAGTGGCTCGACAAGCTCGAATACATCCCCTTCCTGCGCGAGATCGGCCAGCATTTCTCGGTCAACCGGATGCTGAGCTTCGATTCGGTGAAGCTGCGGCTCGATCGCGAGCAATCGCTGAGCTTCCTCGAATTCAACTACATGATCCTGCAGGGCTACGACTTCCTCGAGCTCGCCCGCCGCGCCGAATGTCGCCTGCAGATGGGCGGATCGGACCAGTGGGGCAATATCGTCAACGGCATCGAGCTGACCCGGCGCGTCGCCGGTAGCCAGGTGTTCGGCCTCACCACCCCGCTGATCACCACGGCGGACGGCGGCAAGATGGGCAAGACCGCCAAGGGCGCCGTCTGGCTCAACGCCGACATGCTGGCGCCCTACGATTACTGGCAGTTCTGGCGGAACACGCAGGACGCCGACGTCGGCAAGTTCCTGCGCCTGTTCACCGACCTGCCGCTCGCCGAGATCGCCCGGCTGGAGGCGCTGGAGGGTGCCGAGATCAATTCGGCCAAGATCGCGCTCGCCAACGCCGCAACCACGATGGCGCATGGCGAGGAGGCCGCGCGCGACGCCGCCGAGACCGCGCGCAGGACTTTCGAGGAAGGTGCGGCCGGCGGCGATCTGCCGACGCTGCGCATCGACGGCGGATCGATCCCGATCGTGCAGGCGCTCACCGTGCTGGGCTTCGCCGCCTCCAACGGCGAGGCGCGGCGCAAGATCGGTGAGGGCGCGGTCCGCCTCAACGACCTCGCGATCACCGATCCCAGCTTCGAGATCGTGCTGGAGGATGTGCCGGTGAAGATCAGCCTCGGCAAGAAGCGGCACGGCATCCTGACGCGTTGAGCGCCCTGCCCCCAAGGCTCGGCCCGTCTCATACCATCGTCGGTAAATGCGTCTTAACGGTGTCGCTTGAGACATCGTTCATGCCGCACTTGCACAAAGTTCCCGTGTAACCGGGGGTTTATGAGTGATGGCGACTGCAGTTTCCACGATCGAGAGCCGTCGCGCACCGCGTGACGTCGTGTCCTTCCGCGCTCCGATCGACGGGCCGGCCGGCATCCGCACCACGGTGCTGATGGTCGACATCTCGCCCTTCGGCTTCATGTCGCGCTGCCAGGCGCCGCTGGCGCCGGGCGACATGGTGGCGGTGAAGCTGCCGGTGGTCGGCAACCGTGCCGCCAAGATCGTCTGGTCGCTGGGCGGCCGCGTCGGCGGCGAGTTCCTCGAACCCATCGCGTCGGACATCTACGGCATGATGCTGAAGCGCGCGCCCAACGACAAGCCGGCCTGGAACGAGTTCTGATCTAGCCGCCGGGTCGGCTCAGGCCGCCTCGTCCAGCAACCGCGCGCGCACCGCCGGCCAGTTCGCGATCCGCCAGTCGGCCGGATCCTCCAGCGTCAATACATTGTCGTGCGCGAGGCGGACGTCCTCCGGCGCGATGGGCGCATCCATCGGGATCGAGTGGAAGCAACGCACCGTCGGGCGCGTCGGCTGCTCCTCATTGTCGCGGATCACCACGCCGAGCAGGCTGTCGCGCAACCGCACCAGCGATCCGCGCGGGAAGATGCCGAGGCTGCGCAGGAACGCCTTGAGCAGCGCCGGATCGAAATGCCCTGCCCAGCTCTGCATCTCGCTCAGAGCTTTCTGCGGCGACCAGGCGTCCTTGTACGGCCGGTGCGAGGTGAGCGCATCGTAGACGTCGCAGATCGCCCCCATCCGCGCGGCGAGGCTCAGCCGGTCGCCGGGGAGGCCGAAGGGATAGCCCTTCCCGTCCATCCGCTCGTGATGATGGAGGCAGACGTCGAAAGCCGCGTCCGGCACCCCCGTCCCCGCCCGCAAGATGCGCGCGCCGTCCTCCGAATGGCGGCGCATCACCGCGAACTCCTCCTCGGTCAACCGGCCCGGCTTGTTGAGGATTTCCGGCGGCATCGCGATCTTGCCGACATCGTGCAACAGCCCCGCCATGCCGAGCGCAGACACTTCGTCCGCCGGCCGATCGAGCGTGCGCGCGAGGTTCATCATCAGCGCGGAGACCGCGACCGAATGAAGATAGGTATATTCGTCGCGCGCCTTCAGCCGAAGGATGCCGAGGAAGGCGGCGGCGTTGCGCTCCACCTGCTCGGACAAATCGGCGAGCATCGGCCCCAGCCGCGCCACCGAGATCGGCCGACCGAGCCGCACATCCTCGACCACGCGCATCACCTCGCGGCGCGATCGGCCAACGGTCTGCAGCAGGCCCTTCATGGTCGGATCGGCGGCGGCCTTGCCCACACGCAGCCCGGCAACGGTGCCGCCCGCGGGCGCAGGCGTACGACGGGTGTTGAACGGGATCGATCGCCCCTTGTCGGTATCGATGACGATCGAGGTCAGCACGCTGCGGCGCAACTGCTCGACCTCGCCTTCGTCGTCGAGCACCCGCTCGCGCGGCCAGTGCGGCTGATCCGCCCAGCGCCCCTCGAGCGCGTGGACGTACATGCCGAGCTGGACATGGCAGGGGCTGATCCGACGCAGCATGCGCTCAGCGCTCTGCCCTGCCGTATGCCGGATTCTGATCGATGTTCGTCACGTTCTTCCATCCCCCCGGATCGAAAGTCCGCGACTAAAGTCGAAACATTGAAAAGTGGTATCGTTCGGAAAACAAACAGCTTAATTCAAATCAATCCGCTGTGGCGTAATTTCACGGGAGCGTTACGTCGTCCGCACCGTCGCCCCCTGCATCGCCGGCGCTCAAGGTCCACTCTTGAGGTTGTCTGAACGCAATTCTTCGATCCCGTTATATACGTCGAGGGACGGGAACCGGGCCGGAGCGTCCGTGCATCAGTCCGGCGACCGGCGCGGAGTCATTCGGTTGAAGTCGACGCTTCGCAGATGCGCAAACCAAGGGATCTGCCGGGAGGCATCTCTCCATTACGGCAACGTCAGATCAAGACCAAGCATCTTGGCAACGGCGAACGTTACGAACACCACACCGAGTAACGACGGAACGAAAACTGCAGCGACCGTACCAGCCACGCGCAGAACCCGGCGCTTGTCGAATTCCTTTTCCTGATCGTAATGCCACTTGATGGCGAAGAACATCCCGATCGCAAAAACAACAATCTTGAACGAAACGAAAACTACAGGAACCCAATACATAATCATTATCCCCGGATCATCGTCCGAAAATGCGATGCCTCACGAAACAGAAATCAAAACACCGCATGGGCCTAAAATCGGATCCCGCATATAGGTCGATCGCACAGGTAGAGCATTGGACATAATGCCCTAACGGAACCAACCCGGAATTCGCCCGGATCCGGACACCCGTTGTCCATCTCCCGGCGTTGACGACGCCCTACCCCGCCCGCAGCAGCCCCACCGCCGCGTCGCGCTCGAACAGGTAAAGCAAAGTCCGCGCCGCCTGCCCGCGCGGTGCCTCCAGCCCGCCGTCGCGATCGGTCAGCAGGCGCGCGTCGGCGTGCGCGGTGGGGATGAGCAGCGCGGTCTGCGTGGCATCGGCGAGGCGCGCACCCTGCTCGCCGGACTGGCGGGTGCCGAGGATCTCGCCGCCGCCGCGCAGTTCCAGATCCTTCTCAGCGATCAGGAAGCCGTCATTGGTATCGCGCATCAGGGTGAGGCGCGCTCGCGTTGTTTCGCTCAGCGCATTGCCGCGCAGGAGCAGGCAGGTCGACTTGCCGCTGCCCCGCCCGACCCGGCCGCGCAGCTGGTGGAGCTGGGCGAGGCCGAAGCGCTCGGCGCCCTCGATCACGATCAGCGTGGCGTTGGGTACATCGACGCCGACCTCGATCACCGTCGTCGCGACCAGCACGGCAATCTCGTTGCGCTGGAAGGCGGCCATCACCGCA
>BACX01000214.1 GCA_000333335.1 Sphingomonas-like bacterium B12
ATTCTGATCACGATGCCGAGGACACCGCCGCCTTTGCCAAGGCGATCGAGACCTTCAAGGCGACCACCGACAAGCCGACCTTCATCGAGGTCCGCTCGATCATCGGCATCGGCTTCCCGACCCGCGCCGGCACCCACAAGGCGCACTCGGATGCGCCCGGCGAGGAGGAGATTCGCGGCGCCAAGAAGAGCTACGGCTGGCCCGAAGACGAGAGCTTCCGCGTCCCCGCCGAAGCGAAGCAGCATTTCGAAGACGCGATGGCGAAGAACGCGCCCACCCGCGAGAAGTGGGAGGCGATGGTCGCCGAATATCGCAAGGCACACCCCGATCTCGCCGCCGAACTCGACACCATGATCGCCGGCAAGCTGCCGGACGGCTGGGACAAGGCGCTGCCGCACTTCGACGCCGACGAGAAGGGCATGGCCAGCCGCGAGGCGGGCGGCAAGGTGCTGAACGCGATCGCTCCATCGGTGCCGTGGCTGGTCGGCGGCGCCGCCGACCTCGCGCCTTCGACCAAGACCGACATCAAGGATGCCGGGTCGTTCGAGCCGGACAATTACGGCGGCCGCAACCTCCATTTCGGCATCCGCGAGCATGGCATGGGCGCCGCCGCCAACGGCATGGCGCTCTCCTACCTGCGCGCCTACACCGGCACCTTCTTCGTCTTTTCCGACTATATGCGCCCGACGCTGCGCCTTGCGGCGATCATGCGCATCCCGACGACCTTCGTGTTCACGCACGACAGCATCGGCGTCGGCGAGGATGGCCCCACCCACCAGCCGATCGAGCATCTCGCCTCACTGCGCGCGATGCCGAACCTCGACACGATCCGCCCCGGCGACGCCAACGAGGTGGCCTATGCGTGGAAGGCGGCGCTGGAGAGCACGCACACGCCGACCGTGCTGGTCTTCTCGCGTCAGGCCATGCCGACGCTGGACCGGACGAAGTTCAACTCTGCCGAGGGCACGCTCAAGGGCGGCTACGTGCTGACCAGGGACAGCGGCACGCCCGACCTGATCCTGATCGCCACCGGCACCGAGCTGGGCCTCGCCGTGAAGGCGGCCGAGGCACTGTCCGAGGGCGGCAAGATCGTCCGCGTCGTGTCGATGCCGAGCTTCCATCTCTTCGAGAAGCAGGATCAGGCCTATAAGGACAGCGTGCTGCCCCCGTCGGTCGAGGCGCGCGTCGCGATCGAGCAGGGCGCCGAATTCGGCTGGGATCGCTATGTCGGCCTGAAGGGCAAGACGGTGACGATGGCGACCTTCGGCGCCTCCGCCCCGCTCGCCGATCTGCAGAAGAAATTCGGCTTCACCCTCGACAATGTCGTGAAGGTCGCTCGCGAAGTGATGGGGTAATTCCTATGTCCGACCAGCTCGAAGCCACCCGCTCCAACGAAAGTGCTCCCATGAACCGACTGCAGACGCTCGAAGAGGCCGGTCAGGCCGTTTGGCTGGATTTCATCGACCGGGAGTTCATGGCCGCGGGTGGCCTCAAGCGGCTGGTCGAGGAGGATGGCCTCACCGGCGTCACCTCCAACCCTTCGATCTTCGAGAAGGCGATCGGCCATTCGTCCGCCTATGACGCCCAGCTCAAGGCCGAGGTGGAGGCCGATCCCCGCACCGTCGAGACGATCTACGAGGCGCTGGCGATCAAGGACATCCAGGATGCCTGCGACACGCTGAAGCCGGTCTACGATCGCCTCGACGCGAAGGACGGCTACGTTTCGATCGAGGTTTCACCCTATCTGGCGATGGAGACCGACACGACGCTCGCCGCCGCCAAGCGGCTGTGGGCGGAGGTCGATCGCGAGAACCTGATGGTGAAGATCCCCGGCACCGATCCGGGCGTGCCCGCGATCCACGATGCGATCGAGGCGGGCATCAACATCAACGTCACCCTGCTCTTCTCGCTCGATGCGTACAAGAAGGTGCTGGAGGCCTATATCTCGGCGCTCGAGGCGCGTGTCGCCAGGGGCGAGGCCATCGACAGGATCGCCAGCGTCGCCAGCTTCTTCGTCAGCCGCATCGACGGCGTGATGGACAAGAAGATCGACGCGCTCGGCACCGAGGAGGCCAAGGCCATCCGCGGCAAGATCGCGATCGCCAACGCCAAGATCGCCTACCAGCACTATCTGGAGGTTTCGGCCTCCGCCCGCTGGCAGGCGCTCGCCGAGAAGGGCGCGCAGCCGCAGCGCCTGCTCTGGGCGTCGACCGGCACCAAGGACAAGGCCTATTCGGACGTCCTCTATGTCGAGACTTTGATCGGCCGCGACACGGTCAACACCATGCCGCCCGCGACGATGGATGCCTTCCGCGATCACGGCGAGACCTCGAACAGCCTCGTCTCCGACGTGGACGATGCGGAGAAGGTGCTGGCGACGGCGGAGAAGCTCGGCCTCGATCTCGACGGCGTGACCGCGCAACTGGTCAAGGATGGCGTGAAGTCCTTCGCCGACGCGGCGGATTCGCTCTACGGCGCGGTCGCGGGCAAGCGCGGCAAGTTCCTCGCGGGCAAGCTCGATACGATCTCTGCCGACCTGCCCGCGGATCTCGACGCGAAGGTGAAGGACGCGATCGAGAAGGCGCGTTCCGAAGGCTGGTCGCGCAAGCTCTGGGCGCATGACGCTTCGATGTGGACCGGCGGCGACGAGGGCAAGTGGCTCGGCTGGCTGCCCGCCGCAGAGGGCAAGCAGGTCGATATCGCAGCACTCCAGGCGCTCGGCCAGGAAGCGAAGAAGTACAAGGACGTCGTCCTGCTCGGCATGGGCGGTTCCAGCCTCGGGCCGGAGGTGATGGGCATCATCCTCGGTGCCGGGTCGCCCAAGATCCACGCGCTCGACAGCACCGATCCGGGCCAGGTCGCCGCCGTCGCCGATGCGACCGATCCGGCGAACACGCTCTACATCGTCGCCTCGAAGTCCGGCTCGACGATGGAGCCTGAACTGCTGCGCGCTTACTTCTTCGCGCGCTGCGAACAAGCGGTCGGCGAAGGCAAGGCCGGAGCACGCTTCGTCGCGATCACCGATCCCGGCTCCAAGCTGGAGAAGGTCGCGAAGGAGCATGGCTACGCGCACATCTTCCTCGGCGATCCGACGATCGGCGGCCGTTATTCGGTCCTCTCCGTGTTCGGCATGGTGCCGTCCGCCGCGATCGGCATCGACGTCGGCGCCTTCTTCGATGTCGTCACGCTGATGACCAATTCGTGCGGCCCGGACGCGCCGCCCGCCGCCAACCCCGGCTTCGAGCTGGGCGCGATCATGGGCGCCGCCGCCGTCGCGGGCCGCGACAAGCTGACGCTCGTCCCCTCGCCCACGCTCAAGCCGTTCGGTTCGTGGCTGGAGCAGCTGATCGCGGAGAGCACCGGCAAGCAGGGCAAGGGGATCGTGCCCGTCGATCTCGAGCCGCTCGGCGATCCGTCCGATTACGGCAATGATCGCGTCTTCGTGCACCTGCACCTCGAAGGCGACGCAATGTCGGCCGATCATGCAAAGCTGGACGCGCTGAAGAGCGCGGGCCAGCCGATCGTCACCATCGTCCTCAACAAGAAGGAGGATATCGGGCAGGAGTTCGTCCGCTGGGAGGTCGCGACCGCGGTCGCCGGCGCGATCATCGGCATCGATCCGTTCGACCAGCCCGACGTTGAGGACGCCAAGATCCAGACACGCCAGCTGATCGAGGCCTACGAGCAGTCCGGCAGCCTCAAGCCCGAGACGTCCTTCTTCGAGGATGGCGATTTCGCCTTCTACGCCCCCGCCAAGGTGGGCGGCAGTGACGCGGCGGCGATCCTGAAGGCGCATCTCTCCACCGCCAAGGCCGGCGATTATTTCGGCTTCCTCGCGTATATCGAGCGCAACGAAACCCACGAGGCGACGATCGAGGCGATGCGTGTCGATGTGCGCGACGCCAAGACAATCGCCACCGTTGCCGGATTCGGCCCGCGCTTCCTCCACTCGACGGGGCAAGCGTACAAGGGCGGCCCCAAGGAAGGCATCTTCCTGACGATCACGCGCGAGCCGTCGCAGGATATCGCCATCCCCGGCAACCGCGCTTCGTTCGGCACCGTCCAGCTCGCGCAGGCGCGCGGCGACATGGAGGTGCTGGCTTCGCGTGGCCAGCGCGTGCTGCGCGTCCACCTGAAGGACGAGAAATCCGGCCCCGATGCGCTCGCCAAAGCGTTGAAGGCCGCGACTCAAGCTTAATCCGGAGTAGTATCCCTATGCAGATCGGCATCGTCGGCCTCGGCCGGATGGGCGGCGGCATCGCCAAGCGCCTGATGGACCATGGCCACACCACCGTGGTCTACGATCAGGCCGAGAAGGCGGTGGCCGACATCGTCGACGCCGGGGCGACCGGCGGATCCTCGCTGCAGGACATGGTGTCGAAGCTCGACAAGCCGCGTGCGGTCTGGGTGATGCTGCCCGCCGGCGAGATCACCGAGACGACGATCGAGACGCTGTCCGGTCTGCTCGAAGCCGGCGATACGATCATCGACGGCGGCAACACCTTCTACAAGGACGACATGCGGCGCGCGAAGGCACTGGAGGCCAAGGGCCTGCATTATGTCGACGTCGGCACGTCGGGCGGCGTGTGGGGGCTGGAACGCGGCTTCTGCATGATGATCGGCGGGCCGAAGGAACAGGTCGACCGGCTCGATCCGATCTTCGATGCGCTGGCGCCGGGCGTCGGCACCATCGCCCGCACCACCGGCCGCGACGGCGAGCCGAGCCGCCCGGAGAAGGGCTATATCCACGCCGGCCCGGCAGGCGCCGGCCACTTCGTGAAGATGGTCCACAACGGCATCGAATACGGCATCATGGCCGCCTATGCCGAAGGCTTCGACGTCCTGAAGACGAAGAACGGCGCGCATCTGCCCGAGGACCAGCGGTTCGAGCTCAACATGCCCGACATCGCCGAGGTGTGGCGGCGCGGTTCGGTGATCTCGTCCTGGCTGCTCGATCTGGCGGCGGACGCGCTCTACGACAATCACGACCTCACCCAGTATACCGGCAAGGTCGCGGATTCGGGCGAAGGCCAGTGGACCATCGACGCGGCGATGGAGGAGGCGGTGCCCGCCTACGTCCTCTCCGCCGCGCTGTTCGCCCGCTATCGCTCGCGATCGGACAACACGTTCGGCGACAAACTGCTGTCGGCGATGCGCCACGGCTTCGGCGGCCACGTCGAGAAGCCGCAATAATGGCGCGGGGTAAGAAGGCCCCGGCCACGGTGAAGCCGGGCGAGCCGGCGCCACCCGCCACCCTGGTGATCTTCGGCGGCGCGGGGGATCTCTCCCGCCGCCTGCTCACCCCCGCACTGGTCAACCTGACCCGAGACGGGCTGATCGGCGACGATCTTGCCATCCTCGTCGTCAGCCGCGGGCCGGACGAGGGCATCCAGCAGCAACTCTCCCAGCACCTCGATCTCGCCGACAAGGCTACCAAGGCGGCCTGGGCGAAACGCTGCAGGAAGATCGCCTATTTCCAGGGCGAGTTCGACGATCCCGCCACCTATGAAGGGCTGGCGAAGCAGCTTTCCGGCAACGTCGCCTTCTACCTCGCCACCGCCGCCAGCTTCTTCGCGCCCGTGGCGCAGAGCCTCGCCAAGGTCGGCATGCTCAAGGAAACCGAAGGCTTCCGCCGCGTGGTGGTGGAAAAGCCGTTCGGCCACGACCTCGCATCCGCGCGCGCGCTCAACAAAGTGCTGCTCGGCGTGATGGAGGAGAGCCAGATCTTCCGCATCGACCATTTCCTCGGCAAGGAGACGGTGCAGAACATCATGGTCGCGCGCTTCGGCAACGCCTTCCTCGAGGCGGTGTGGAACGCGCGCTACATCGATCATGTCGAGATCACGGCGGCCGAGACGGTGGACGTCGGCACGCGCGGCGCCTTCTACGACGCGACCGGCGCGCTGCGCGACATGGTGCCCAACCACCTGTTCCAGCTGCTCGCGATGATCGGCATGGAGCCGCCCAACAGCTTCGATGCCGAGGCCGTGCGCAACGAGAAGGTGAAGCTGCTGCAGGCGGTCCGCGTTCCCACGCCCAAGGAGGCGAAGACCGACGCGGTGCGCGGTCGCTATACCGGCGGCACGATCGCGGGCAAGAAGGTCACGCCCTACCTCAAGGCCGAGGATGTCGCGAAGAGCAGCACCACCGAAACCTATGTCGCGCTGAAACTGATGGTCGACAGCTGGCGTTGGGCGGGCGTGCCCTTCTACCTGCGCACCGGCAAGGCGATGGCGGCCCGCGACACGGAGATCGTGATCCAGTTCAAGCCGATCGCGCTCGCCATGTTCCGCGGAGCGGACATCGCCAAGATCCCGCCCAACAAGCTCATCATCCAGATCCAGCCCAACGAGGGCCTGGACCTGCACTTCAACGCCAAGGTGCCCGGCCCGGTGGTCGATACCAAGGAGGTCTGTATGGCGTTCCGATACGCCGACAACTTCGATCTCGGCCACCGCACGGGCTACGAGACGTTGCTCTACGACGTGCTGATCGGCGACCAGGCCCTGTTCCAGCGGGCCGACCAGGTGGAGCGCGGCTGGCAGATCGTCCAGCCGATCCTCAATGCCTGGGCGAAGGGCGGCGAGCCGGAGGATTACAAGGCGGGATCAGAAGGCCCGGCCTGCGCCGACGCGCTGATGGCGCGCGACGGCCGCGCATGGCATCCCGTCGCATGAGGGGCGCCGCGAAGAGCGACGGACCGATCCGCCTGTTCGTCTCCGACGTGGACGGCACCCTGGTGCGCCACGACAAGACGCTCGCCCCCGCCACCGTCGACGCGGCGAAGCGGCTGGAACATGCCACCGTCCACATGACGCTGATCAGCGCGCGGCCGCCGTCCGGCATCCTGCCGCTGGCCAAGGCGCTGGGGCTGACCGCCCCGCTCGGCGCGTTCAACGGCGGCACGCTGGTGATGCCGTCGGGCGACATCCTCTCGGCCCGCCATCTGTCCGCCGAGGCCAGCCGCAAGGCCTATGCGATCGTACGCGCCAGCAGCGCTTCGCTGTGGGTGTTCGCCGACGGTAAGTGGTTCGCCGACGACGCGACCAACCCGCACGTGCCGCACGAGGTGAAATCGGCGATGGTCGATCCGGTGCTCGATGGCGACTGGGAGTCGCTCCACGGTCGCATCGACAAGATCGTCGGCGTCAGCGACGATGTGCCGACCATCACCAAGCTGGAGGCGGACAGCAAGGCCGCGATCGGCAGCGATGCCGAAATCTCCTGCTCGCAGACCTATTATTGCGACATCACCCACCCGCTCGCCAACAAGGGCGACGGCATCGTCGCGCTCTGCGCCGCGATCGGCGTTCCGCTGGAGGAGACGGCGGCGATCGGCGACATGCCGAACGACGTGCCCATGCTGAAGCGCGCGGGCGTCGCGATCGCGATGGGGCAGGCTCCGGTCGCGGTTACCGCCGAGGCCGACTGGGTCAGCGCGACGAACGACGAGGACGGCGTCGCCAAGGCCATCGAGCGGATCCTGCTGCCGGAAGTGGCGCGGCACCGGCTCTGACTTGGCCCCCTCCCTGGAAGGGAGGGGGTTGGGGGTGGGTGGAGGCGCGCGTGACTTTCGCCTCATCCGGCTGGGTATTCGTATCGCGACCCAAGACCCACCCCTAACCCCGCATCGGGTCGGTCATGCCCCGGCATGACCGACCCGATGCGCTTTCAGGGAGGGGAAAAACTCACCCGGCCGCCGGCAGGCTCAGCCGCACCAGCAGGCCGCCGAGATCCTCGCTCTCCTCGAGCGCGACCGTGCCGCCGTATATCTCCGCCACATCGCGCACGATGGCGAGACCGAGACCGGTGCCGGGCTTGCCGGTATCCAGCCGCGCGCCACGCTCGAAAATCTTCTCGCGCTCGGCCTCGGGGATGCCGCGGCCGTCATCCTCGATCGCGATCTCAACCATCGACCCCTTCGCGCTCACCGTCGCGAACACGCGGCCGCCGCCATATTTCGCGGCATTCTCCATCAGATTGCCGAGCAGTTCGTCGAGATCCTGCCGCTCGACGCGCACAGCGAGCTTCTTCTCGCCGTCGAGATCGATCACCGCATCGGGGAAGAGCCTGTCCACCGCGCGCTCCACCGCCTGCAGCGAGGGCCAAACCTCCGCCCGGCTCTGCGCCGATCCGCGCCGGCCGACCGCCCTCGCCCGCGCGAGGTGATGGTCCACCTGCCGCCGCATCGTGCGCGCCTCGCGCATCACCGTGGCATTGAGGTCGGCCGAGCGCGCGGTCGCCTCGTTCATGATCACGGTCAGCGGCGTCTTGAGCGCGTGGGCGAGGTTGCCGGCGTGGGTGCGCGCTTCCTCCGCCTGTTTCTCGTTGTGCGCGAGCAGGTCGTTCAGTTCCTCCACCATCGGGCGGATCTCGATCGGCAGCTTGACGTCCACCCGACTGAACCGGCCGGAGCGTACGCCCGCGATGGCCAGACGCACCTTGCGCAGCGGCCACAGGCCGTAGATGGTCTGCATCGCCGACATGAGCAGCAGGCCGATGCCGAGGATCGCGAAGCTGCGCACCATCGTCTTGCGCAGGATCGCGATCTGGTCGTTGAGCGAATCGCGGCTTTCCGCGACCTGGAAGCGCCAGACCGTCTTCGACCCCGGCAGCTTCACGTCGCGCTCGCGTACGCGCAGCACCTCGTCCTTGAACTGCTTGCTGTCGTACGTGACGACGTCGGGCGCGGGCTTGTCGAGATTGACGGCGAGCGTCTGGTCCCACAGCGAGCGCGAGGTGAGCGGGTCGTGCCGCTTGCCGGATACCTGCCAGTAGAGACCCGATCCTGGCTCGAGGAAGCGCTGGTCGGCGAGTGGCCGGTTGAAGTTCACTTCCCCGTCCGGATAGATTTCCGCCTGCACGATCATCGCGGTCAGCACGTAATCGAGGTTGCCGTCGAAATTGCGCGTCACAGCGCCGACCAGCAGCTTGTCGAGCGCATAGCCGCCGCCGCTGAGCAGCAGCAGGATCCACAGCGCGGCGACGCCGATCATGCGGCGGGTGAGCGAGCCTGCGGTGCGCCCGTCACGCCCCCACTCGCGCCCCGTGGGACGCATGAATGCGAGAATCCGCAGCATGTTCACCGGCACCCGCCACCACCGCTCGCGCCGGCCCTCCTCACGGACGGCGGCGCCGGCGGCGGGGGCGGCCTGCGCCTCAGGCGGTGGCGGCGTCGGGCTCTTCAAGGCTGTAGCCCAGGCCCCGGATGGTGGTGATGATGTCCTGGCCCAGCTTCTTGCGGATGCGGGTGACGAACACCTCGATCGTGTTGGAGTCGCGATCGAAATCCTGATCGTAGATGTGCTCGATCAGCTCGGTACGGCTCACCACCTTGCCCTTGTGGTGCATCAGATAGGAGAGCAATTTGTATTCCTGCGCGGTCAGCTTCACCGGCTCGCCGGCGCGGGTGACCTTGCCGGAGCGGGTGTCGAGGCGGACGTCGCCGGCGATCAGCTCGGACGAGGCATTGCCCGACGCGCGACGGATCAGCGCGCGCAGGCGGGCGATCAATTCCTCGGTCTGGAAAGGCTTGGCGAGATAGTCGTCGGCGCCGGCATCGAGACCGGCCACCTTGTCCGACCAGCTGTCGCGCGCGGTCAGCACCAGGACGGGCATGTCCCTGCCCTCCTTGCGCCAGCGATCGAGCACCGTCAGCCCGTCGATCTCGGGCAAGCCGAGATCGAGGATGATCGCGTCATAGGTTTCGGTGGAGCCGAGATAATGGCCGTCCTCGCCATCGGTGGCGAGATCGACGGCATAGCCCGCGCCCTCCAGCGTGGCGCGCAGCTGGCGGCCCAGCGTGGGTTCGTCCTCGACGACGAGAATGCGCATGGCGGTTCGGCCCTTTCTGTGATCCTTCGCCCCCTATGTGGCGCGGGGAAGCTGAACGGGCAAGCAACGGAACGGTTGCGATATATTCAGATTGGATTTCGCAAGCGCCGTCAGCGCGGCGAGCGGCGGACCTCACGACCGGTACGGCCATCGACGTCCACCCACGACACCGAGCCGTCGCGCATATATTTCAGGCGATAGCTGCCCTGATCCGGATCGTAGTCCGATCCAAGATAGTCGTAGCCGGGCATCCTGCCCTGCCACTGGCGCTGAATGTCGCGGAGCGGCGGGCCGCCCTCGCGGCGCATCTCGCGCGCCTGGAACTGGTCCGATCGGCGCGGCCACGCGTCGGCCGCCGTGGACACGGCGCCGATCATGGACAGGCACAAGAGGACGCGTTTCATCACCATTTCGGGTGCTGGCATAGAGCGCGGGCCTTGAACAACCCGTGAATAGGGGATCTTTCGCTTGCTCATCACCTGTGACCGATTTGCATCGCCCAGGGTTACATTTTGGCTGCACATCGCCTAGCTGCGCGTTCATGGCTGCTCCCGTCCTTTCCTACGAAGATCTCGGCGTCATTCAAGGCTCCGGCTGGCTGTTCCGGCATCTCGACATCCATGTCGGGCAGCGCGACCGGCTGGCGCTGATCGGCCGCAACGGCGCGGGCAAGACAACGCTGCTGAAGCTGATCGCCGGCGCGATCGATTCGGAACAAGGGGCGCCGCACCATCCAGCCCGGCACGCGGGTGATCCTGCTGGAGCAGGAGCCGCGCATGGAAGGCTGCGCGAGCCTGCGCGACTATGCGCTCGCCGCCCCCGATGCGCCCGCCCCGCACGAGGTGGAGGCGATCGCCCAGCAGATCGGCCTCGACCTCGATCGCCCGGCGGACACCGCATCGGGCGGCGAGCGGCGCCGCGCCGCCATCTGCCGCGCGCTGGCGCAGGATCCCGATGTGCTGCTGCTCGACGAGCCGACCAACCACCTCGATCTCGCGGCGATCGAGTGGCTGGAGGAATGGCTCTCCCGCTTCACCGGCGCCTTCATCGTGATCAGCCACGATCGCGCCTTCCTCACCCGCCTGACGCGGCAGACGTTGTGGCTGGACCGGGGCGGCGTGCGGCGTGCGGAGATCGGCTATGGCGGCTTCGAGGCGTGGACCGAGCAGGTCTATGCCGAGGAGGAGCGCAACGCCCAGCGCCTCGACGCCAAGCTCAAGATCGAGGAGCATTGGCTCCAGCGCGGCGTCACCGGGCGGCGGCGGCGCAACCAGGGCCGCCTCGCCAAGCTCAAGGAGATGCGCGCCGAGCGGGCCGCGATGGTCGGCCCGCAGGGCACCGCAGCGCTCGCCACCGCGACCGACGACGCGCGATCGAAGACAGTCATCGACATCAAGGGCGTCACCAAGCGCTACGGCGAGCGGACGATCATCAAGGATCTGACCTTCCGCGTCACGCGCGGCGACCGGATCGGCATCGTCGGATCGAACGGCGCGGGCAAGACGACGCTGCTCAAGCTGCTGACCGGCGAGATCCAGCCCGACGAGGGCACGATCACGCAGGCCAAGACGCTGAAGACTCTAGAGGATCCCCGGGACCGAGCT
>BACX01000213.1 GCA_000333335.1 Sphingomonas-like bacterium B12
GCTCGGCCTCGCCACAGCGCGCTCAACCTCGCGGCAGCGCGGACCGCGCACCCGGCGCGTGCCATCTCGATCGGCATCGCCTGCCAGACCTTGCTCTATGCGGCGATCAACATCGTCCTGCCGCTGATCGGCACGCGGTGGGGCGTGGCCGGCATGTTCGCCGCGCTCGGCCTGCTCTCGGCCCTTTTCGCGCTGGCTGCCAGACTGCTGCCCGATGCCCGATTGCCAGACTTATCCGCCGACGCACCTTCCGGCGCCATCGGCCCGGACGGCCTGCGCGTTCTGGCGGCGATGGCACTCTTCACCTTCGGCAGCCTCGCCATCTGGCCATTCATGGAACGCGCCGCCCACGCCATCCACATCCCCGCGACCGCGTTCGGCCGCTATCAGAGCATCGCCACGCTCGCGAGCTGCTTCGGCAATCTGGCGCTCGCCACCTGGGTCGCTCGCGCGCGCCGCACGGGGCCATTGCTAGTGGCCTTGTTCACCTGCGGTGGCGCCTGCGCGGCGCTGACAACCACCACCTCGCCGCTAGGCTTCGCGGTCGCGTTGGCCTTCTACAACGGCAGCTGGTTCGTCACCTATCCGTTGCTGCTCGGCATCGGTTATGCGGTCGAGCCATCGGGCCGGCTCGCGGTGCTCTGCTCGGCGACGTGGCTGGCGATGACCTCGCTCGGCTCGCTGGTGACCGGAGCGATTGCGCAAGCGTTCAGCAGCTACGTTCCAGTCGGGCCGATGGGCCTCGCATTCTGTCTGGCCGCCCTTCTCACCATCTGGCCGCTCCTCCGCCGCCTCGATGCCACGGCGACCGAACCATCGATCAGGAATGCCCAGCCTTCGACAGCAGGTTGATGACGAGCGTACCGGCGATAATCAGCAAGATCCCGACAAGAGCCGGCGGATCCAGCCGCTGCTTGTAGACGACGAGCCCGACGATCGAGATCAGGACGATTCCGATGCCCGACCAGATCGCATAGGCCACACCCATCGGGATCGAACGCAGCACGACGGACAGGCAGTAGAAGGAAGCGGCATAGCCCAGCACGACGATCGCGGTCGGTATCGGCCTGGTGAAGCCGTCCGCCGCCTTCAATGCCGAAGTTGCGATGATCTCGCACCCGATCGCGCCGGCCAGATATATCCAAGCGAGCATCTTGTCCCCCGGGCGCGACACGATGGCGCTACCTTTCTCGACCGTGCGTGTCAAAGCGCTGATAGACACCAGAGATCGGCAATTTTGAAGCAGACCGTCTGTCAGCTAGACAGCGTTTCCAAGCATGGGAATGACTGAGATGGGCACATCGTTGCCGCAACGCTGAGGATGTGGCGCGGCCCTTAAATGATTTCGACCAACAACAAGCTAATGTTGTCCTGGCCGCCACATGAGAGCGCTTCCGCGATCAGGGAGTCAGCCCTAGACGGCAGTGGGCCCAGTGCAGACCGAATCAATCTGTCGAGCGCTATCGGCGCCGCTATCAGGCCGTCCGAACAAAGCAGAAAAAGGTCTCCGGCCAGCGCGTCGCTGGTCGCGCAATCCAGCCGCAGGTTCTCCGTCGCCCCGAGCGCGCGGGTTACGACATGGGCTTGTGGATGCAACGCCGCTTGCGCAGCATCGAGTGCGCCGGAGTCAACCAATCCCTGCACGACCGTGTGGTCATGCGTCAGTTGGGCGAGCCTACCATCACGCATACGATAGGCGCGGCAGTCTCCAGCCCAGAGGATCGTCACGGCGCAATTTTTCTCGAACATCGCCACGATCGTCGCGCCGCTCATCGGCGAGCCTTTCCGCGTGCGCTCGTGAAGATGCCGGTTGACCTCACTCAACGCCGCCCCGAGCGTGTCCGCACTCACTTGACCGTCAAGCGCAACGGCCTGCAGCGTCTCGATCGCCGCCTCGGCGGCGGCGTCGCCCTCCGCGTGGCCGCCCATGCCATCAGCGATCGCCCAAAGCCGGTGTTCGGACATGTCGAGCACACGGTCCTCGTTGATCGCGCGCACCCGACCGACATGGGTGCGGCTCACCGAGCGGACGTAACAGGCCGCAGGAACGGCTGCCGGCGCCGCGGTCTGGCGCAGCCAGCCTGCCAGTGCCCTGAGATTCATGCCTCGGCCGCCGTCGCCCTGCGTTCCGCTCCGTCATAGCCCGCGACGAAGGCTCTTTCGAGCGATCCCCCCGCCCCCTCCTCAAGCTGGCGGCGAAGCTCGCCGTGGCGGGCGCCGACCTCCTGCCACTGCAGGCTGGCGCGGCTCTTGAGCAGCGAAACCCGGTCGGCGATCGCGCCATCGATACCGGCCGGATCGAAGCTGTCGACGGCCGCGCGGAGCGAGGCCTGCAGGCCCGAAAAGGTTGCGACGAGGTGGCGCTTGATGTCCTGGAAAGATGCGCGGAGCGCGGCCGGGCCGGAGAGGAAGCCATTGTTCCCGCTCAGCAGTAGGTCGATCGCCAGCCTCTGGGTCGGTGCCCATTTGAACGGGTTGTTGCCGGCGCCGCTGATCGTGGTGCGCGTGAGATGGTAGCGAGCCTTGGCGCGATCCCGCTCGCTCATCAGATCGCCGATGCCCAGCACCATCTGGCGATAGACAGCACCGGCGCGGCGCATGATCTCAGATGGTTCCTCGTGAGAGAGCAGCGAGACGTCCAAGCCTGCGCCTTCGCAAAAGGCCTCCAGCAGCGACCCTTCCGAGAAATTGCGGACCGGCGCGGGGGCGTCGCTCCACTCGCTGGGGACGATCGTGGAATCACCGAGCGGCGGTGTCATCACCAGGGTTCGGTTCTCGCCGCCGGCGCCGAGCGCCTCGTGCGGGGCCGGCGCGACGACGATCCGGTAACGGCCGATCCGCAAGGTGTTCGGCAGCGGGAGCGGGATATCCACTGCGTCGGGATGGCGCGCCCCGCTCTCGTCGTCGAACACGCCGTTTGTGCCCGTGCTGCGCAGCACGACGCCGCCGCGATCCGCCGACAGCTCGCAGTGCGCGCGTGAGATCTCGCGATCGGGATCGGGAATGGTCCAATCGGACGACGGATCGCGACCGATGCGCAGCACGCCGTCGCGCAGCAGCCGCGCGTCAATCGGGTGGACCAGATCACCCTCGTCAAACAAGCGCAGCATGAACATCGCAGAACTCCTCAGGCTGCCCGGCGATGCGCGACGCGAGTCGCGGCCATCGAGGAGGAAGCGGCCCCCGGTGCCTCCGCCAACCGGGCATCGATCGCGGCGGCGGCATGGTTGAAGGCATCGAAGGCGGCGCCGAGCTCGTCGCTCCTGCGGTGCGAGAGGCGGAAGGCGGTGTCCCCGGCCGCGACATCGTCCAGCGCGCGGCGGAGCCGGCGCAAGGGCCGGGCAATGAAGGTTCCGCTCAGCCAGCCGATCGTCGCAACCACCGCCATGATGAAGATGGAGAGAGCGATCAGCAGCCCGCGCGTGAGGCCGACAGCGCCATCCAGCGCGGTACGGCGGAGCAGCAGATCGACCTTGCCGACGTCGGTGCCCGCATAGCGGATCGGGCGGACGAAGCGGAAGCCGCGACCGCCGGTCGCATCGGTCGCCGCTGTGACACCCATATCGGAGGCAACGGGCGCCTCACCCAACACGGGAATGTAGTGGTGGCCGATCAGGCCGGGGTCGCTGGCGGCGCGGACGATGCCGCCGGCATCCGCCACGATCAGACGCCGCACGCCGACATCGTGCGCCGCCGTATCGACGAAGGCCTGAAGCGGCGCCCAATCCTGCTGCGCGGGCGGCAGGCTGGCATTGTCGGCGACCTGCAAGGCCGCATTGCTGGTCACGAAGGCGGCGATTGAGCCGCCCGACACCACCGCCATATGCTCGAGCGCAGCTTGCTGCCTATCGAGCACGATCCATACGCTGCTACCGAGCGCGAGCGCCGTCGCGCCGATCAGGACGAGCGGCAGCTTCACGCGCAGCGCGAGGCCACGGCGCCGCGTGGGTTCCTCGACCGACACCGCATCGAGTTCGCGCTGCAGCGCCTGCCGCAATTGCGTGCCATCGGCGAAGCGCTGGTCGGGCTTCTTGGCGAGCAGCTTATCGATGATGAAACGCAGGCCCTTCGGACAGTCGCGCGCCGAACGCTCGACGGGCTCGGGCTGCTGCTGTGTGATCTGCAGCGCCAGCGTCGCGAGACCATTGCCGTCGAACGCCACCTTGCCGGTGATCATTTCGTAGAGCACGGCGCCAAGCGAGAAGAGATCGGAGCGGTGATCCACCGGCACGCCGAGCGCCTGCTCGGGGCTCATGTAGCGCGGCGTGCCGATCAGCTGGCCGACCTGCGTGCGGGCGAGATCGGCGCCGGCAGGATCGACGTCGCCGATCCGCGCCACCCCGAAATCGAGCAGCTTGGCGGTGCGGCCGTCTGCCGAAAGCATAATGTTGGAGGGCTTCACGTCGCGATGCACCACGCCCTGCGCATGGGCATAGGCAAGCGCGTCGGCGAGCTGGATGCCGATCGCCAGCACGCGCTCGTAGGGCATCCGTCCCTGTGCCTGCATCATTTCGTCCAGCGGACGACCGGAGACCAGCTCCATCGCGATATAGGCGGCACCGTCGGCCTCACCAACATCGTGAATAGTGGCGATGTGCGCGTGGCTGAGCGTGCCCGCCGCCGTCGCCTCGCGCAGGAAGCGCTGGGCGAGCTCGGGATGGCGATGATATTCGGGCTTCAGCGCCTTGATCGCGACGATGCGGTCGATCCCGGTGTCACGCGCGCGGAAAACCTCGGCCATCGCGCCTTCGCCGATCCGCTCTTCGATCCGGTAACGCCCAAGTATTCGCATCGTCATATCCAGCTGAAAAAAAGCCGACAATCCGATGCTTAGACGAAGGTCGGTTAAGCGTTCGTTTGCGTCTGCCCTCGGCTCATCGCCGCTTCGCGACGGTCTGCGCGATCCGCCTCGCCCGCGCGAGATCGCGCGCGATCAGCGGATTGGACGGATCGAGCGTGGCGGCGCGGCCGAGCAACACCACCGCATCGGTCACCCGCCCCTGGTTGAGCGCGACCAGGCCGAGACCACGCAGCTTAAGCGCGGTCGCCCGATCCGCTGCAGAGGCCTTGGCTGGCGCACCGGCTGGCGAGCCGGGCTGGGGCTTGGGCTTGCTACGGGACGGCGCCTTGTCCTCCGCAGTTGGCACGGATTTCGGTGGCGGAGCCGGACGGGGCGCCTCGCCCGGGATGCGCAGGACAGTGCCCGCGCTCAGCGCCGCCGGTCGCCCGACACGATTGTATCGGGCTAGCTGGTAGAATTTCAGCCGGTTGCCGAGAAAGCGTTGCGACAGGCCGACCATCGTGTCGCCCGGCTGCACCGTATAGGCGAAGCTCTTGTCACCGAGCAGTTCGACAGGATCGCGCTTGATCGATTCGAGCAGCACGTTGGCCTGCGGATCGTTGGGGTTGACCTTGAGCAGCGGCTTTAGCTGCTTTTGCGCCCCCTTCTCGTCGCCCTGGTTGAGCAGTTCGATGGCGGCATCGAGCGGCGACACCTGCGGCGCGACCGAAGCGGGAGCATGAGGAGCGGCGCCCGGTCCGCAGGCGGACAGCGCGAGCAGGGGCGCGAGAGCACCCAGAATGATGAGCCGACGGGCCGAAACGGAAATCATGCACGCAACCTTTCGGACACGGGAACAGATATGGGCGCCAGCAGGCCCGCGAGATGGCGCTCATCCTGCACGAACGCCCGAAAGGCAGCCGGATCCAGCGGCCGCGCGAAATAATAGCCCTGGAAGTGGCGGCAGCCCTGCGCGTTCAGCCAGCTATATTCGGCCGCCGTCTCGACACCCTCGGCCAGCACGCGGATGCCGAGCCCTTGGCCGAGCGCGAGGATCGCGCGGCAGATCGCCTGGCTGTCACGCCGCCGATCGACCGCGGTGACGAATTCGCGGTCGATCTTGAGCTTGTCGAAACGCAGGGTCCGCAGCGTACTGAAACTCGAATAGCTGAGGTCGCAGTCCCACCCGGCGCGGGGTCAGTTCCAGCAACCGGCCGGCCCGGGCCTTCAGGGCCAGGAACTTGCGGTCGAGGAACCGATCGGTCGGGTTAGGGCTGCGCATGGTGCCTGTCCTTCGGCTTGAACGCCGTGACTCAGCGGGGCCGGATCGAGATGTCACCGGGCCGCGCGGCGA
>BACX01000212.1 GCA_000333335.1 Sphingomonas-like bacterium B12
CGGATCGAGATCCCAGAGCAACGTGCGCCGCGCCGAGGCGCCGGCCGCGCACCAGGCGAGACTGGTGGTCAGCGTCGTCTTACCGACACCACCCTTGAGACTGTAGACCGCGATGGTTGCCATGACGCGACCGATTAAGCCGCAAGCCTGTGACGGGGGCAAGACGATTGCGGCGATCGGTCCACAATTTATTGGCTTCCCGTCTCTTGTAGGGAGGGGCTTCAGAGAATTTCTTTCACCGCCTCCGGCGGCCGGCCCAGCCGTACGCCCTTGCCGGTTTCCACCAGGGGCCGCTCGATCAGGATCGGATCGGCCGCCATCGCATCGAGGATCGCATCGTCCGACGCATCCTTGAGCGCCTTGGCGCCCGCCTCGGCCTTGCGCAGCCCTTCGCGGGGCGTCATCCCGGCCTTGGCGTAGAGCCGCGCAAGCTCCGCGCGGGACGGGGGCGTCTTGAGATATTCGACGACGCTAACATCCGCCCCGGCCGCTTCCAGCAGCGCCAGCGTCTCGCGCGACTCCGAGCAGCGCGGGTTGTGGTAGATGGTGGCCTTCAAGCGGCGGTCTCCGAAAGCGTGGCGAGGGCGGCCATCGCGTCGTGCCGGCGCGGCCAGGGCACGAAGAGATGATCGTGGTGGTAGCCGGCGACGATGTTGCAGGAAATGTGCTTGTCCGCGAGTGCCTTGGCCATCGCTGCGGACAGCCCGACTGCGGACAGGCTGGAATGGACGGATAGGCTGATCCGTGCCCATTCGCCGGTTTCGCTGGGCGCGATGACGGTCAGCCCCTCATCCTCGCGAATAACGGCGAAGGCATTCGATGGCGCGCTATCGCTTACTGTGAACGCATAGCGATATGTACTAAGTTCCGGCCGCATCTCTTTGAGAAGAAAAGCGAGATCGGTCACGCCGTCAGCCATAAGCGCTCACGGATTCGCGGGCTTGCCCGTGCGCCATTCGGTCAGCGCGTCGCGGTAGGTGGAGGAGCCTTTGAGCCGTGGCATGTAGGTGATCGCCCGCTTGCTCTTCCACGGAAGCGTCTGGTCGCTGAGCGATCCGCGCGCGCCGCAATAGGATTTGCAGCTGTTGTCACCGTCGTCCAGCTGCAGCGAGGCGCCCTTGCGGCGGACGCTCAGCACGCAGTGATCGTCCGGATCGGGCGTCTGTGCCGGGCGATAGACCAGCGCATCGCCCTGCGCCCTGGCGACGCCCGCGATGCTGCAGCTGTGGCCGTTGTAGAATTGCAGTTCGGCGCGGACGTAGGCGGCGTTCGCCGAGACCGGCACGATCTCGACGACGTCGTCGCTCCAGTAGGTCGAGCCGTCGACCAGCCCGTTCTGGAAATGCGAGCTGTAACGCCCCGCCAGCGTCTGCACCGGCGAGGACGCGCCCGTCGCCGCGCAGCAGCCGAGTGCCGCGACGACGAGCGCGATCCGCGTCAGGCGTCCTGCTTGGCCAGCCACTCTTCCAACCACTTGATCGTGTAGTCGCCTTCCTGGAACTCGGCATCGTCGAGCAGCGCCTGGTGGAGCGGGATCGTGGTGGTGACACCGTCGATCACGAACTCCTCCAGCGCCCGGCGCAGGCGACGCAGCGCGCCTTCGCGGGTGTGGCCCCAGACGATCAGCTTGGCGATCATCGAATCGTAGTAAGGCGGCACGCGATAGCCCGCATACAGGCCGCTATCGACGCGCACGTTCATGCCGCCCGGCGCGTGATAGCCCTTCACCAGACCCGGAGAAGGCGCGAAGGTGCGCGGATGCTCGGCGTTGATGCGGCATTCGATGGCGTGGCCGCGGAACTCGACATCCTCCTGCCTGAGCGTCAGCAGGTGGCCGTCGGCGATGCGGATCTGTTCGCGGACGAGATCGAGGCCGGTGATCGCCTCGGTCACCGGATGCTCCACCTGCAGGCGGGTATTCATCTCGATGAAGTAGAAGCGGCCGTCCTCGTAGAGGAACTCGATCGTGCCGGCGCCGCGATAGCCCATGTCGGCCATCGCCTTGGCGACCACCGCGCCCATCTCCTCGCGCTGTTCCATCGAGATGACGGGGGAGGGGGCTTCCTCCAGCACCTTCTGGTGGCGGCGCTGCAGCGAGCAGTCGCGCTCGCCCAGATGGATGGCGTTGCCGTTGCCGTCGCCGAACACCTGGAATTCGATATGGCGCGGATTGCCGAGATATTTCTCGATGTAGACGGTGGCGTCGCCGAAGGCGGCCTTGGCCTCTGTGCCGGCCTGCATCATCAGCGTTTCGAGCTGGTCCTCGCTCTCGCAGACCTTCATGCCGCGTCCGCCGCCACCCGAAGCGGCCTTGATGATGACGGGATAGCCGCTTGCGCCGCGATCGCCTTGGCCTCCGCGATATCGCTGACCGGGCCCGGCGAGCCGGGCACCAGCGGCAGGCCGAGCGCGCCCGCGGTGCGCTTCGCCTCGATCTTGTCGCCCATCGTGCGGATATGCTTCGGGCTTCGGCCCGATGAAGATCAGGTCGTGCGCTTCGACGATCTCGGCGAACTTGGCGTTTTCCGAGAGAAAGCCGTAGCCCGGATGGATCGCATCGGCGCCGCTGATCTCGGCCGCCGCGATGATGTTCGGGATGTTGAGATAGCTCTCGGCGGCGGCCGGAGGCCCGATGCACACCGCCTGATCGGCGAGGCGGACGTGCATCGCATCGGCGTCGGCAGTGGAATGCACCGCGACCGTCTGGATGCCCATCTCATGGCAGGCGCGGTGGATCCGAAGCGCGATCTCGCCGCGATTGGCGATCAGGACTTTTTGAATAGCCACAGCGGCTTACTCGACGATGACGAGCGGCTGATCGAACTCGACGGGCTGGCCGTTCTCGACCAGGATCTGCGTCACCTTGCCCGCCTTGGTGGCGACGATCGGGTTCATCACCTTCATCGCTTCGACGATCAGCAGCGTCTCGCCAGCGGCGATCGACTTGCCCACCGAGATGAACGGGGCGGCGCCCGGCTCGGCGGCGAGGTAGCAGGTGCCGACCATCGGCGACTTCACGAGGCCGGGGTGATCGGCCGGTGCGGCCAGCGCGGGCGCGGCGGCGGGCGCCGGGGCGGCGGCCGGAGCAGCGGCGACGGCGGCCGGAGCGGCGGCCATCATCTGCGCGGCCGGGGCGGCCGCCATCGTCACGGTGCGGGCCACGCGGATGCGGCGATCGCCGTCCTGCACCTCGATCTCGGTAAGACGCGTCGCGTCGAGCAGCTCGGCGAGCTGCCCCACCAGCCCGACATCGACCTGCATGGCACCGTTGGAAACTTCCGGGGTATCGGTCATTACTCGACCCTCTTGTCGTTATTCATTGATGGCGGCTCTGTCAGAGCTTGGCCGCCGCGTCCAGCGCCAGCGCATAGGACATTGCGCCAAATCCCGCTACCGTGCCCTTCGCGGCCATGCCGATGAAGCTCCTGTGGCGGAATTCCTCGCGCTTGTGCGGGTTGGAGAGGTGAACCTCGATCACCGGCACTTTCACCGCCTTGATCGCGTCGTGGATGGCGACCGAAGTGTGGGTGAAACCGCCCGCGTTGAGCAGCACCGCCTTGGCGCCGATCGCATTGGCCTCCTGAATCCAGTCGACCAGATGGCCTTCGTGGTTGGACTGGCGCATCTCGATCTCCAGCCCGAGTTCGCGGGCGCGATCGTCCAGCATGTTGGCGATGTCGTCCAGCGTGTCGGAGCCGTAGATTTCGGGCTCTCGCAGCCCCAGCATGTTCAGGTTCGGGCCGTTCAGCACGAAGACGGTCTCGGGCAATGCGCTCCCTTTCGGTTGCGGGCGCCGCCGGGCGGTCCCTATATGCGCCCCTCCTAGACGGTCTCTTCGGAAAAGTGAATCGCATGCACGCAGACGGCACCATCTCGATCAGCGTCAATGGCGAGCATCGTCGCGTGCGCGGAGACCTCACCCTTGCCGAACTGGCCGCCGAGCTGGGGCTGGAGCCGACCAAGATCGCGGTGGAGCGCAACCTCGAAGTGGTGCCGCGTTCGACCTTGGGCGAGGTGAGGGTCGAAGATGGCGACGAGCTGGAGATCGTCCA
>BACX01000211.1 GCA_000333335.1 Sphingomonas-like bacterium B12
TGGGGCGGGGAGGCTGTCTCGCCGATCGATGCGATTGTCTCGCGTTTCGAGGAGCTTGGCTATGTCGACGATCGCGCCATGGCAGAGGCGCGGGGCCGTTCGCTGGCGGCTCGGGGATATGGCGCGCGCCGCTTGGCGCAGGCGCTCGGCGCGCTCGGCATTTCCCAAGCGGATGGGGAGGATGCGCGCCGGCAGGCCGGGGAGGATGCATGGGCGACGGCGCTGCGTTTCGCCGAGCGTCGCCGGCTTGGCCCCTATGCGCGCGAACAGGCCGACGATCGGGCGCGGCGGCGCGCTTTCGGTGCGATGATCCGTGCTGGTCACGCGCCGGAACATGTTCGTCGCATATTGGATGCCGCTCCGGGCGATGTGCCGGATGGGGACTCATGACGCCGGATTTGAAGGAATCCCCAAGATTTGAGATCGATTCGGGTAATAATCGTGTTAAAGTGGCGCAACGGGGGGAACGTTTGTCATGCAAGAAGGTGCTTTCGCGTACGACGATGACGGGGGCGAAGACGGCCACTCAAGGCCGGCGCTGCGTGACGACAAGCATTCGGGCCACGCCGCGCCGCATCGACTGCCGCCGCAGGATGGATCATCCGGCGCGGATGCTTCCGAGGTCGAGGTGTCGGGCGCGATCAAATGGTTCGACGCCACGCGCGGATTCGGTTTTCTCGTCGGTGATCATGGCGAGGGCGACGTCCTCATCCATTTCTCGGTGCTGCGCCCGTTCGGCCGCCGCAGCCTGCCCGAAGGCGCGCGTGCGATCTGCATCGCGACACCGCGCGAGCGCGGTCTGCAGGCGCGTTCGATCGTCAGCTTCGATCTGACCACAGCCACCGGTCCCGATCTGGAGACGGCGGCGCGCCGCGCGGCGACCCATGTCGATCCGATCCCGCTGCTCGATTCGGCCGGCCCGGCCGAGCCGGTGCGGGTGAAGTGGTTCAACCGCCTCAAGGGCTATGGCTTTCTGATGCGCGAGGACGATCCGGCGGATATCTTCATCCATATGGAGACGGTGCGGCGCGCCGGGCTCGCCGATCTCGTGCCCGAGCAGCGGCTTGTCGCGCGAATCGCGGCGGGAGCGAAAGGTCCGCTCGCGGTGCTGCTGGTGATGCCGGAGGAGTGACCCGGCATTTTCGCGCGGCGCGGGCATGTCCGCCGTCCGTGCAGGTCCGTGCTTGCCGCCGTCGGGGCGGCAGGCTAAGCGCTCGTTCATGGGTATCCTGACCAGCATCTTCACCTGGTGGAATGGCGCCACCATCGGCACTCGCCTCTTTTCCGCGCGCAACGGCTCGCGGATGGGGGCGGACGAGTATGGCAACGTCTATTTCGAGGGCGGCACCGACGTTCACGGCAATCCGCGCCGCTGGGTGATCTACGCCGGCTCGAACGATGCGAGCCGCGTGTCGCCCGAATGGCACGGCTGGCTGCACGGCACCCAGGCCGAGACGCCGGACAAGGCGCTGCCGCCGGCCCGCGCATGGCAGGCGCCCGCCAAGCCGAACATGACCGGCACGCGCGAGGCCTACAAGCCCGCCGGTGCGCTGGAAGCGGGCGGCAAGCGCGCCGCCGCGACCGGCGACTACGAGGCGTGGAGCCCGAACTGACCGATGCGTAGTCTGGTCAAGGAACATGGCGCCGAGGCGCTGATCGGCCTGCTCGTCGTGCTGATCGCGATCTGGTTCGGCTGGTTCGCGTTCGAGCGCACCGGCGGCGGGCGCGTGCCCAACGCCATCCGGGTGAACGCATTGTTCCCGAACGCCAGCGGGATCAATCCGGGCACCGACGTGCGCGTGGCCGGGATCAAGGTCGGCGAAGTCTCGTCGGTGAACCTCGATCCCAAGACCTTCCAGGCGGAGGTCGCGCTGGCGATCGACCCGAACAGCAAGCTGCCCAACGACAGCAGCGCCGCGATCACCTCCGAGGGTATCCTCGGCGGCACCTACATGAACCTGATCCCCGGCGGTTCCTCGACCCCGTTCAAGAATGGCGACGAGATCCTCGACACGCAGGGTTCGGTCGATCTGATGAGCATGGTCGGCCAGTTCATCAACAAGTCGGGTGGCGACAGCGCCAAGCCGGCGGCACCCGCCGCGGCCGATCCGGCCGCCGGCCCCGCCACTCCGTGAACCGCAAGCTCGCAGGCGCGGCGGCGATCCTGCTGATCGGCGGGGTGGCCGCCTGGCAGGGCGTCGAGGCGATCCAGGCCAATGACGAGCAGCCCTCGCTGCCGCTCGCCAACGGGGCCGGGCCGGATGACGGCAGCTCCGACGACAGCGCGCCGTCCAAGCGCGCCGCGAAGCCGTCTGCGCCCGCCGACGAGCCGAGCAAGGTCGAGACGCCGATGGCGGAGCGCGTCGCGGTGCTGGGTCTGCTCAACAAGCGCAACGGCGAAGAGCACGACCTGACGCTGAAGCCGGGGCAGGCGACCCGCGTCGGCGACGTCGTGGTGCGCCTGCGCGCTTGCGAGACGAGTGCGCCGTGGGAGGCCGAGCCGCTGACCGGCGCCTTCGTTCAGGTGGACGTGCAGGGCCGCGATACGCGCTGGCGCCGGGTCTTTTCGGGCTGGCTCTACAAGGAATCGCCGTCGCTCAACGTCGTCGAGCACCCGATCTACGACGTGTGGCCCAAGAGCTGCGCGATGACGCACCCGGATATCGGGCCGGACACGGTCATGGCTTCCTCGGTGGCGGGCGGAAATGCCCGTTCGACCGCGAAGAAGTCGGCCGACGCCGATGCCGATGCGGGGGCACCCCCGGCGGCGGCGGCGACGCCGGCACCCAGCGCCGCGTCCAACAGCGCGCGGTAATCCGTCCGCCCGATCTCGATCGCGCCCAGCGAGGCGAGGTGATCGGTGATGAACTGGCAGTCGAGCAATTTGTAGCTGCCGAAGCGCAGCCGCGCGACGAGGTGAGCGAGCGCGATCTTGGAAGCGTCGGCCATCCGGCTGAACATGCTCTCGCCGAAATAGGCACCGCCCAGCGATACGCCGTAGAGGCCGCCGACCAGCTCGCCGCCGATATCTCCGCAACGCCAGACCTCGATCGAGTGCGCGTGGCCGTTGCGGTGGAGGATCGTATAGGCCTGCTCGATCTGGCCGTTGATCCAGGTTTCCGGGCGATCGGCGGTGGCCTCGGCACAGGATTGCATCACACGGGCGAAGGCGCGATCGGCCGTCACCGCGAAGCGATCGGAGCGCAGCGTCTTCCTCAGCGAGTGCGAGAGGTGGAAGCCGTCGAGCGGCAGAACGCCGCGCTTCTTCGGTTCGACCCAAAAGATGTCGGTTGCGTCGCGGCTGTCGGCCATCGGGAATACGCCGACCGAATAGGCGCGCAGCAGGAGATCGGGGTCGATCGGCTCGGCGGCCGCGCGACGCCCGCGTCCTAGCATCAGCTGGCCAGCCTCTTCTCGATTCCGCGCCACAGGCGCTGGATCGCGGGGCCGGCGGTGCTGGAAGCCGGGAAGGGGCCGGACAGGGGGGCGTTGGAGGTCATGCTCTCCAGCGCGCTTGCCATCGGGATGACAGGCCAGTCTGACATTTCCTCCAGCGCCGCGCGATGCAGCGAGCGGCGGCGGTCGACCATGTTGAACACCGGCAGGATCGGCGCGACCTTGCCATGCTCGGCCTTCAGGTGCGCCACCACGTCGTCGAACGCGCGACGCGCGAGCGGCGAGGGGATGACCGGCACGATGATCAGGGTCGCCGCGCGCAGCGCCTGATCGGCGGTATCGGTGAGGCCGGGGGGGCAATCGAGCAGGATGCGATCCCACTCCTTGTTCAGCCGGTCGGTCAGCTTGGCGAGGCGCTTGCGCTTGTCGAGATCGTGGAACAGCCGGTCCAGCCCGCGCAGCGACTTGTCGGCGGGCAGGACCGAGAGATTGTCGATGCCCGTCGACCGCACAAGATCGGAGGGGGCCGCATCCTTGGGAAGACGGCTGCG
>BACX01000210.1 GCA_000333335.1 Sphingomonas-like bacterium B12
GCGATTCGTAGGGCTGGATTTCGCCGGACAGGTACAGGGTGCGCGCCTTGGCGCGGCTGAGCTTGCCGGACGACGTGCGCGGCAGGGTGCGCGGCGGTACCAGTTCGACCACGCAGTTCATTCCGGTGATCGAGCGCACCTTCTCGCGGATCAGATCGCGCAGGCGCGCGCGCTCGGCCTGGTCCGAAGTCCGGCACTGGACCAGCACTGCGGGGGTTTCCTCGCCGCCGGGCGTGGTGATCGCGAAGGCGGCGATGTCGCCGGCCTTGAAGCCGGGCAGCTGCTCCACCGCCCATTCGATGTCCTGCGGCCAGTGGTTGCGGCCGTTGACGATGATCATGTCCTTGGCGCGGCCGACGATGTAGATGTAGCCGTCCGACATGTAGCCCATGTCGCCGGTGTCCAGCCAGCCGTCCTTCATGCAGGCCTCGGTCGCCTCGTCGTCGCGGAAATAGCCGACCATGACGGAGCCGCCCGCGCACCAGACCTTGCCGATCGCCTTCTCGGGAAGCGGCGTGCCGTCCTCCTCGCGGATCTCGATCCTCATGCCGCGCACCGGCTTGCCGCAGTTCACGATCGCGCGATAGCGCTGCGGCCGGTGGGCGTGGATGTCGCCGCCCGAAAGCTGCGTCTCTTCGACGAGTTCGACGACGATCCCTTCGCCGGGCGGCATCAGCGACACGGCCAGCGTCGCCTCGGCGAGGCCGTAGCTCGGCGTGAAGGCGTGCGCGTCGAAGCCGGCGGGCGCGAAGGCATCGACGAAGGCCTGCATCACGTCCGGACGGATCATGTCGGCGCCGTTGCCGGCGAGACGCCAGCGCGACAGGTCGAAGCGGCCCGCGACATCGGACTGCGAGCCGATGCGACGCGCGCAGATGTCGTAGCCGAAGGTGGGCGAATAGCTCAGCGTATTGCCGGTGTTGCGCGTGATCAGGTCCAGCCAGGCGAGCGGGCGGCGCGCGAAATCCTCGGTCTTCAGATAATCGGTCGAAACCTGGTTGGCGATCGGCGAGAGCATGCAGCCGACGAGGCCCATGTCGTGATACCAGGGCAGCCACGAGATGCAGCGATCGCCGTCGGTGATGCTCATGCCATGGCCGTGCGCCGCGAGATTCTCGAGCAGCTGGCGGTGGGTGATGACGACGCCGTGGGGGAAGCGGGTCGATCCGCTCGAATATTGCAGATAGGCGATATCGTCGCTGTTCGCCTGCGGCAGCGGGCCGGCGGGCGCGTCGCGGGTGACGAACTCCTCGTAGACCAGCCCTTCGACCTTGCCGGCCTCGGCGGCGGCACCGGCCATCGAGGCGAGCTCGGCCGGGTAGAAGAGCATCTTAGGGTCCGAGCTGGCGAGCTGGACCGAGAGCTGGTCGATATAGGATTCGCGGCCGCCGAAGCTCGTCGGCAGCGGCAACGGCACCGGCCAGGCACCGGCATAGACCGTGCCGAAGAACATCGCGGCGAAGTCCGGTCCGGTCTCGGCAACCAGCGCGATGCGATCGCCGGGGCGGACGCCGGCGGCGATCAGCCGATGCGCGTTGGCGAGCGCGTCCTCGCGCAGCTCCGCATAGGGATAGGGGCGGACCAGCGTCCCGCGCGCGTCGTGGAAATTGAATCCCTTCGCGCTCCGGGCGACATAATCCAGCGCCTCGCCCATGGTGGCGAAGTCGGCCATGCGGCGCGGCAATGCGTCGTCGGTCGGTGTGGGGACCAAAGACTGACCCTTGCTCGCCTTGTCGTACGCAGTGCTGGCAGTGCTCTCAACCTGATGCACCGACGGCATCTCCCTAACTACATAAACCGGGCCTGATAGCGGCACCGGCGCAATGAATCCATCCTTTGTCATCTGATGGTCATCGGCGTTCTAAATCCGGCCCGACTGTGGCACNAACATGGCGAGTGACCTTTCCGCGCCGAAACGACGCCCGCCCCGCCCTCGATGCCGCCACCCTGGAACGGCTCGCGCTGGCCTATGTCGGCCGCTA
>BACX01000209.1 GCA_000333335.1 Sphingomonas-like bacterium B12
GTCGAGTTCGGCGGGTCCAGCCGCGCTTTCGGCCAATATACGGGAATCGACGGATGAAGCGGCTCGCTCTTTCCGCCGCCCTGCTGACGCTGCCGGCGCTCATCGCCGCACCGGCGGGCGCGCGGACCACCATCCATCCCTATATCGAGGCCCAGCAGGTCTTCACGGCGGACCTGACCGGCCACGATCAGGATGCGGTGACCTATACCGGTGTCGCCGCCGGCGTGGACGCGACTCTCGACGGCACGCACGTGCAGGGCCAGATCGATTATCGCTACGATCACTATTTCTCCTGGTCGCACAAATATCAGGACACCGACACGCATCAGGGCCTGGGCGTCATCACCTACAAGCCGACCCAGTCGCTCTCGTTCGACGTGGCGGGCCTCGCCACGCGCGCCAGCGGCGGCTTCGGGCGTCGCGCGCCGGGTTATGTGTTCGGCGACACCACCAACACCCAGCAGATCTATTCGGTACAGGCCGGCCCGAGCTACGCGACGCGTGTCGGAGACGTCGGGGTGAGCGCCGACTACCGCTTCGGCTGGACCAAGACGGGAAGCGGCAGCGACCTCGATCTGGGACCGGGTCAGCCCGTCCTGCAGAACGATTTCACCACGATCAGCAACTCGGTCTACGCCTCGGCGGGCACCGATCCGGGCGGGTACGGCCTGCCCTTCGGGCTGAAATTCTCGGGCGGCGCGAACCGCGATCAGGTCCATTTTCTCGACGCGCGACTGGACAGCGTCTTCGGCCGCGCCGATGCGACCATGCCGGTGTCCGACACCGTCGCGCTCGAAGGCGGCGTGGGCTGGGAGAAGAACCGGGCGACCTCGCGCCAGATCCTGACCGACGCGCAGGGCAACGCGATCCTCGACGAGGACCGTCATCTGCAGGCCGACAAGAGCAAGAAGCGCCAGCTGACCTACGATCAGGACGGCCTGATCTGGGACGTCGGCGTGCTGTGGCGGCCGAGCGCGCGCACCTCGCTGGAGGTGCATGGCGGCCGCCGCTACGGCGAGACCGTCGTGTTCGGCAAGTTCGAGCACCAGATCAACGCGTCGAGCGCGGTCGAGGTCGTCGCCTATGACGATGTGACCAGCTTCGGCCGGCAGCTCACCAGCGAGGTCGGCTCGATGCCGAGCAGCTTCAACAGCTTCGCGCCGCCGATCCCGACGACGCTGGCCGGCTGCGTGTTCGGCGCAAATGGCGGGCAGGGCGGCTGCCTGCCGGCTTTGTCCTCGGTCAGCTCGAACTTCTATCGTTCGCGCGGCGTGTGGGCCAACTGGTCCTCGCAGCGGGGCCTGTGGACCTACGGCCTCAGCGTCAGTTACGATCACCGCCACTATCTGGCCCCGGTCTATG
>BACX01000208.1 GCA_000333335.1 Sphingomonas-like bacterium B12
CGATACCACGATGGGACGCGGCACGCGGCTGACGCTGCGGGTGCCGATGACGCTCACGATCATCCCGGCGCTGACCTTCGCGGTCGGCTCCGAGCTGTTCGCCATCCCGCGCGGCGCGGTGGACGAGATCGTCCGCTCCTATGGCGGCTCGGTCGAGGTAGAGACGGTCGGCTCCGCGCCGGTCGCGCGCATCCGTGGAGAGCGCGTGCCCGTCGTCGATCTGGCCAAGCTGCTCGGCGTGCAGGGCTATGCGGCGCCCGGCCGTTCGATCCTCGTCGTGGTCCGCGCATCCTCGGGCGAGCGCTACGCTCTGTCTGTCGACAGCGTGCAGGATCACGAGGAACTGGTCGTGAAGCCGGCCGCTCCGGCGATCATGGCGACTGGCGTCTATGCCGGCACCACTCTGCCCGACAATGGCCGCCCGATGCTGCTGATCAATCCGGCCGGTGTCGCCCAGGTCGCCGGTGTCCGCGCGCCCGATGCCGCCATCCCGGCCAAGGTCGAGACCGAGGAAGCGCGGGTCGAAACCGTGCCGACACTTCTTTTCCGCGCCTGTGACGGCGCCGTCCGCGCCATCCGCCTCGGCTTGGTCGAGCGGATCGAGGATGTCGCCGAGAGCGCCGTCGCGCGCGTCGGCGGCCGCCTGCGGCTCAGCCACGACGGCCGCATCCTGCCGTTGTTCGGTTGCGACCGCGCCATGCCCGACAAGGACGGGCGCGTCCGTGTTCTGCTGCTGGGCGACGGCACCAGCGAGATCGCCTATGCGATCGGCGAGGTGATCGACATCCACGCGCTCGCCCCCGATTTCCTGCCCGCCGCCGAGGCCGGGCCGATCGCGGGCGTCATGCTGGTTGGCGATATCCAGGTGGAACTGGTCGACAGCTTCTGGCTGTTCGGTCAGGCCGGCGCCGCCGCGCTTCCACCCGAACGCCCGCTCTGTGTGCTGGATGGTTCGGACCCGTGGATGCGCGACATCCTGCGCCCGATCGTCGAGCAGGCCGGCTACCGCGTCGGTTGGATCGGTGAAGGAGAAGAGGCCGCGGCCGTGTCGATTTTGTCCGCCGACACCAGCCATGCTGCGTCTCAACCATCCGCATCTGTCATCCGCCTGCGCGCCACCGCCGACGAGACGGCAGCATCCGCCGGCAGCATCTATCGTTACGATCGCAGCGGCCTGATGGCTGCGCTGGCGGCCGCACAGGGGAGGCGCTGAGATGGAAGACCTGAAGCTCATCGCCCGCGTCGCGAGCCAGGAGGTCGCGATCTCGGCCGACGCGGTCGAATCGGTGGTCGAGATCGACGCCATCACGCCGGTTCCGCTCGCCGCCCGCCACATCGCCGGCCTCGCCGCGCTGCGCAGCCGGGTGCTGACGATCATCGATACCTATGCCGCGCTGGAGCTTGGCCAGTCACCTCGCGATGACGTGATCCAGGCGATCGTGGTGACGATCGACAACCATCTCTACGGGCTTCTCGTGGACGAGGTGGTGGATGTCGCGGCGATCACCGGCGATCCGCAGCCGCTCCATGCCGGGCTGTCACCGGGCTGGGCGCACGCCGCACTCGGCCTCGTCGAGCATCAGGACCGCGCGCTGTTGCTGCTCGATCCCGCCCGCATCGTTTCCGGCCCGCTTTCTGCGGCAGCCTGAGCGGCAGCGTTAACCCGGTCCTTACCGACCGTCGGCTAATCCTTTTACGTACAAGTGCTGCATCGAGGGT
>BACX01000207.1 GCA_000333335.1 Sphingomonas-like bacterium B12
GGGCGATGCGCCGGCGTGGCTGGCGGCGCTCCCCGAGCAGCACGCGCTCGGCGTCGAGCCGGCGGCCCTGTTCCGCGGGCTGCTGGAGGCGGTGCATGGCGTCACTCGCGCCAAGGCCGGCGGCGCGCCCGATCCGGCGCAGTCGGTCGAGGAGCGGGCGGCGCTGGAGGAATGGGCGGGCAAGCTCGGCCACGCCACGCTGCACCGGCTCTGGCAGCTGCTGCTCAAGGGTCTGGGCGAGGTTGAGACCACGGCGATGCCGATGGAGGCGGCCGAGATGGCGCTGCTGCGCGTCGTCCATGCCGGCACGCTGCCCGATCCGGGCGAGCTGCTGCGCAAGCTCCAGTCGGGCGAGGCGATGCCGGCGCTGGATGCTGGCGCGCCGGTCCCAGGCGGCGGTGCGCCGGTTATGGCCGCGCCCGCCACTCCAACGGTGCGCGTGCCGGAGACATTCGCCGCCCTGATCGAGGGTGTCGCCAGCCGCCACGCCCACCTCGCGCAACAGCTGCACGATTATGCCAGCCTCGTTCGCTATGCGCCGCCGGAACTGGCGATCCATCCAAAGCGACCGATCGACGGCAATATTGCCAAGGCCTTGAACGACGTCTTTCCAATCGAGTGGAAGGTGGCGCTGGCGGACCAACCCGGCGAGCCGACCTTGCGCGAGCAGGAATTGGCAGCCAAGGCGGCCGCCGAACAGGAAATTCTCGACAGCCCGGTGGTCGCGGCGATCCGCACCGCTTTTCCGGGCGCCGAGCTGATCGAAGACGAACGGAGCATCGCATGAATATCGAAGAGCTGATGAAGGCCGCCCAGAACGTGCAGGACCAGCTCAGCAAGGCGCAGGACACGCTCGACAAGGTCGAGGTGGAAGGCGTCGCCGGTGGCGGTCTGGTCAAGGTGAAGGCGACCGCCAAGGGCCGCATCATCGGCGTCGATCTCGACGAGAGCCTGCTTCAGCCCTCCGAAAAGCAGATGCTGGAGGATCTGATCGCAGCCGCCTTCAACGACGCGCGCGCCAAAGCGGATGCGGTCAGCCAGCAGGAGATGGGCAAGATGACCCAGGGTCTGCCGCTGCCGCCGGGCTTCAAGCTGCCGTTTTAAGTCGGAATCCCAAAACCGTTCACACTGAGCGCAGTCGAAGTGCGTGCTGCAGGCGCTGCGCTTGGGGCACGTCCTTCGACTGCGCTCAGGACGAACGGAGTGTGTGGGCTCCTACCGCAGACAGCGATCATACCCGCCCGCCTGCACCGCGCCGATGCGCCGTGCGATGCTGTTGCCGTAACGCGCCACGAAGCCCTTGGGCGCCACCGCGCCGCGCTTCTTGGGCAGCGGCAGCACGGCCGCGATGCGCGCCGCCTCGATCGGGCTCATGTGGCTGGCGTCGTGGTGGAAATAGCGCTCCGATCCGGCGTTGACGCCGTAGGTGCCGATGCCGGTCTCCGCGACGTTCAGGTACATCTCCATGATCCGGCGCTTGCCCCACAGCAGCTCGATCAGGACGGTGAAGTACGCCTCCAGCCCCTTGCGGACGTAGGAGCGGCCCTGCCAGAGGAAGACATTCTTCGCGGTCTGCTGGCTGATCGTAGATCCGCCGCGGATGCGCTTGCTGTCCTCGTTATGCGCCATCGCTTTCTGGATAGCGGTGAAGTCGAAGCCGTGATGCGAGCAGAAGCGCGAATCCTCCGCCCCGATCGCGGCGCGCGCCATGTCCGGATCGATCCTCGACAGCGGCATCCAGTCCTTGGTGATGCCGCGCCCGTCCAGCGCGTTGGTGAGCATCGTCACCGTTACCGGCGGCGGCACGAAGCGATAGATGCCGACCCAGACGACCGAGATCACGACGAACCAGATCACCGCTTTGACGCACCAGCGCAGGATGCGGCGAAGCGTGAAACGTCGGGTGCGGGGGGCGGGGGCGGCCATGTCATCCATGTCGCGGAACTAGCGGCCCGATGTCCTCGCGGACAAGCGGGAACGTGCAGGGGCGAAAGAAGTGCGCGGTCCGGGTAACGGCTCCGAAACCAATCCCGATCATAGTCGCCTGCGGAGCGTGTCGCGTTTAACGACCAACGATCGAGCGAGAGATGCAGCACGACCCTTATTTTGAGCATGTCTCCGTGCGATTTCAGGAAGCGCGGCTCAGCGCACAGATTCCGGCGGCGATGATCGTGGACGAGGGCGAGCCGATCACGGCATCGCTCGTCAATTTCTCGCGGCACGGTTTCCGCCTGCATGTCGATGGTCGTTACGCGGCCGGCGAGACCTTTCGGCTGGAGGTCATGGGTTGGCCTCGGCTGGTCGGCCGGGTGATCTGGAACGACAAGGGCCGGATCGGCTGCCTTTTCGACGAACCGCCGAGCGACAAGGTGTTCCAGACGATGTGCGCCTCCGCGACGGGGTTCGATCGGGCCGCGTTCTGATCCCTTCGCGCGTAAAGAAAAAGGGCGCCCGGATCGCTCCGGACGCCCTTTCCATCAGGGAAATATAAACCTCACGCCATTGCGGGCAACAGGCCCTTGCCGCCGGCGAGCCGGAGCATCGCCTTCTGCAGCTTGTCGAAGGCGCGCACCTCGATCTGGCGGACGCGCTCGCGCGACACGCCATAGACCTGGCTCAGTTCCTCCAGCGTCTTCGGATCGTCCGACAGGCGCCGTTCCGCGAGGATATGCTTCTCGCGATCGTTGAGGTCGTCCATCGCCTCGACCAGCAGATCGTGGCGAACATGCTTTTCCTCGTCCTCGGCCAGACGCTCGTCCTGCAGAGGATCGGTGTCGACCAGCCAGTCCTGCCAGGTGCCTTCGCCATCCTCGCGCATCGGCGCGTTGAGCGACGAATCGCCGCCCATGGCCATGCGCCGGTTCATCGAGTTGACCTCGTCCTCGGTCACGCCGAGATCCTTGGCGATCTTGGCGAGATGCTCGGGGTTGAGATCGCCCTCCTCGAAGGCGTCGAGCTTGGACTTCATCCGGCGCAGGTTGAAGAACAGCTTCTTCTGCGCCGCCGTGGTGCCCATCTTCACGAGGCTCCACGAGCGGAGGATGTACTCCTGGATCGAGGCGCGGATCCACCACATCGCATAGGTGGCGAGACGGAAGCCGCGATCGGGCTCGAACTTCTTCACGCCCTGCATCAGGCCGATATTGCCTTCCGAGATCAGCTCGGACGCGGGCAGGCCGTAGCCGCGATAGCCCATCGCGATCTTCGCGACGAGACGCAGGTGCGAAGTGACCAGCTTGGACGCGGCCTCGGTGTCGCCATGCTCCTGATAGCGCTTGGCGAGCATATATTCCTCCTCGGGGGCGAGGATCGGAAAGCGGCGGATCTCCGACAGGTAGCGGTTGAGGCTCTGCTCACCACCAAGGGCGGGGATGGTCGCGGGGACTTTTGCGGCGGTTGCCATGTTCGTGTCTCCCAAACCTTGTGGATCCGACTCGAAGATCGGTTCCGACTTGAAACCTTTATAGCGAGAGTTCGCTGAACAGTCGCTGCATGTCGTCAGGAATTTTGCTGATCAGACTGATAGACTGGCTTGTTATCGGATGGGTGAACCCGAGTACCGCCGCGTGTAACGCCTGTCTTTGAAAGCCCAACTCCTTCAATAACTTCGCGTGCCGCGACCCGGCGCGCCCGTAGACCGGATCGCCGAGCAGCGGGTGGCCGATCGAGGCCATGTGGACGCGGACCTGATGGGTCCGCCCCGTCTCCAGCCGACATTCGACCAGCGCCGCATCCTTCAATTTCGACTCAAGCCGCCAGTGGGTTACAGCATGCTTGGCGTGCGACGATTGAACGATCGCCATCTTCTTGCGGTCGTGCGGGGATCGCGCCAGCGGCGCGTCCACCTTGCCCGCGATGTGTAGCGGCACCTTGTCTACGATCGCTTTGTAACGCCGGTCTATCGAGTGTTTTGCGAATTGTTTCGCGAGGCCCTCGTGCGCCCGGTCATGCTTGGCGGCCACGATAAGTCCCGACGTATCCTTGTCGATCCGGTGGACGATTCCTGGCCGCGCCACGCCGCCGATGCCGGACAGCTCGCCGTGGCAATGGTGGAGAAGCGCGTTGACCAGCGTGCCGTCGAGGTTGCCGCAGGCCGGGTGGACCACCAGGCCGGCGGGCTTGTCGACGACGATCAGATGCTCGTCCTCATAGGCGATGACGAGCGGGATATCCTGCGCCTCGTTATGGGCAGGGGCGGGTTCCGGCACCGCGACCGTGAAGGTCGCGCCGGCCTTTGCCTTCGCCGCCGGATCGCGGACCAGCAGGCCCTCGTTGCTGACGGCGCCGGACGAGATCAGCGCCTTCAGCCGCTCGCGCGACAGAGTCGGCACCGCCGCCGCGAGAGCGCGATCGAGCCGCCAGCCGTCCGCGTCGGCCGGTATCAGCGCATCGATGTTGGAAACCCCCGATATCATCCGCTAGCGGATGTGGGGATGACGATCCGGATTTCAAGAGGCGTGTTGCAACGCATCCTCGCACATGCGGCGAAAGAGCCGGGACGGGAGGTGTGCGGGCTGCTGGTTTGCGCGCCCGATCTCCCCGTTCGTGTCGAGCGAAGTCGAGACACTTTGCGCTCGGCTTCCACGTCCCTCGACTTCGCTTGGGACGAACGGGTGATGGAGGCGGTCGAGACGGCCAACGTCTCCCCCGATCCCTCCACCACTTTCGAGATCGATCCCGCCGCTCTCTTCTCCGCGATCCGGGCCGAACGCGCCGGCGGCCCGCGCATCCTCGGCCATTATCATTCGCATCCCAACGGCTCTGCGACACCTTCCGCCCGCGATGCCGCCATGGCGCTCCAGCCCGGCAGGCTATGGCTGATCGTCGCGGCCGGCGAGGCGCGATTGTGGCGCGAGGTGCCCGGCGGTGCGATGCATGGAGCGTTCGATCCGGTCGAACTCGTGGTGGATGGCGCGGACGACGGTTGCACTTGAGGGGCGCAATCGCCACAAGGGCCGCGTTTCGAGAAGGTTTCGGGAGGACGACATGGCGGCAGGCGACGGCATCGAATTTGCGAGCCTGCTCTGCTCCCGTCTGTGCCACGACCTGCTGAGCCCGGTCGGTGCACTGAACAACGGCATCGAGCTGCTGGCCGACGAACATGATCCGGAAATGCGCGCCCGCTGCCTCGATCTGCTGGCCGAGAGCGCGCGGGCATCCGCCAACAAGCTCAAGTTCTTCCGGTTGGCCTTCGGCGCGGCCGGCGGTTTCGGCGATTCGGTCGATACCCGCGAAGTGCGCGCCGCGATCGAAGGGCTGTTCGGCGGCGACCGCCGGATTTCGGTGGGCTGGATGGTCGGCGATGCTTCGCTCGGCAAGGGGCCGATCAAGATCCTGCTCAACCTCGCGCTGATCGCGGGCGACGCGCTGGTGCGCGGCGGCCGGCTGGACATCGGCGTCGAGAATACCGGCACCGCGACCGAGATCGTCATCCGCGCCGAAGGCCCGCGCATCGTGCTCGATCCCGAGCTGCGCACCGCGCTCACCGGCGGCACCGCGCAGGATGCGCTGACGCCGCGCGCGTCGGCGGCCTGGCTGGTCTGGCACCTCGCCAACGAGCGCGGCGGCCAGGTGATGATCGCCGAGCCGGAGGACGGCGTGCTGATGCTCGGCTGTTCCCTGCCGGCCGGCGCCTGATAAACGCCCGCAGCTAACGCGTTCTTTACCATCGCCGGACGATAGCGGTCCCGTATCTGTGTGAGCGGGGCCGATGGAAGAATTGCTGGGCGAATTCATCGCGGAGACGCGCGAGACGCTGGAGCCGCTGGCCGGCGAGATCGTCGCGTGGGAAGCGGACCCGTCCGATCGTGCCCGACTCGATTCGATTTTCCGCTTCGTCCATACCGTGAAGGGCAGCTGCGGCTTCCTCGATCTCCCGCGTCTGGAGCGCCTGAGCCACTCGGCGGAAAGCGCGCTGGCGGAGGTTCGCTCGGGCGATCGCTCTGCCGATCGCAAGCTGGTCAATGCGGTGCTCGCGATCATCGATCGCATCGGCGAGTTCGTCGAGGCGCTGGCCGCCGGCGAAGTCTATCCCGAAGGCGGTGACGAGGCGCTGATCCTCGCGCTGGAGGACAATGAGGTCGAGGCGCCCGAGCCGACCCCGGCCATTGTCGCCCAGGTCCAGTCGACACCGCGCGCACCCGCACGCTCCATCCGCCTGGATCCCAAGCCCGGCCTGCAGTTCGCGGCGGCCGAGACGCAGCCGGTGGTGCCGGACATTTTCGTCGCGCAGACCGCGAAGGGCTGGGCGGTGGAACTCAACAACGCGACGCTGCCGCGCCTGATCGTCAACCGGTCCTATTATGCCGAGCTTTCCGGCGCCGCGCAGGACAAGGGCAGCAAGGCCTGGCTCAACGACAGCCTGCAGAGCGC
>BACX01000206.1 GCA_000333335.1 Sphingomonas-like bacterium B12
GATCGGTGAGCCGTACGCGGCGCAGGTGGCCTGTGGCTCTGCGACGCGACGCAGGCGGTGGGCAAGATGGACCTGCCGGATGCCGATTTCCTTGCTCTGTCGGCCCACAAGTTCGGCGGGCCGCCGGGAATCGGCGCGTTGCTGGTGAAAGACCTCGCCACGCTGGCGCCATCGGGCGGGCAGGAGCAGGGCTATCGCGGCGGCACCGAGGACTTCCCTTCCATTGCCGGCATGGCGGCGGCGCTGGAAGAAGGCGCGGGCTGGATCGAGCGTGTCGCCGATCTTCGGACGCATCTCGACGCGATGGTCGAAGAGGCGGGCGGCGAGGTGATCGCCCGCGACGCGCCGCGTCTCGCCACCATCGCCTCCTACCGGATGCCGGGAATGCCGGCGGCGGCGCAACTGATCCGCTTCGACGGCGCGGGTTTCGCGGTGTCGGCGGGCAGCGCCTGCTCGTCGGGCAGTCTCAAGCCGAGTCATGTGCTCGCCGCCATGGGGCTGGATGCGAAGGCGGCGGGCGAGGTGATCCGGGTGAGCTTCGGCCGCACCACGCGGCGTGAGGATGTCTGGCGCTTCGCCGAGCAATGGCGCGCTATCGCGGGCGATGCGAACGCCAGGAATCGGGCGAGTGCGGCATGATCTATCTCGATTATCAGGCGACCACGCCGCTCGCCCCGGAAGCGCTCGCGGCGATGCGCCCGCTGCTGGAGGAGGGGTTCGGCAACCCCCACTCGCCGCACCGCATGGGCCGCGCGGCGAAGGCGGCGGTCGAGGTGGCACGGGACCGGATCGCGGCGCCGTTCGGGCCGGGCGGGCGCCTGCTGTTCACCGGCGGCGCCACCGAGGCACTCAACTGGGCGATCAAAGGGATTGCGGAGGCCAGCCCGCGCCGCCGAATCGTCACGACCGCGATCGAGCATGCCGCCGTACTCGATACGGTCGCATGGCTTGGCGGACGAGGGCATGACGTCATCGTACTGCCGGTCGATCGCGACGGCATCGTCGATCTTGGCGCGGCACGCGCGGCGATCGATGACGATACGGCGCTGGTTGCCGCGATGCTGGTCAATAACGAGATCGGCACGATCCAGCCGATCGCGGAGCTAGGCGCACTCGCGAAGGCGGCGGGCGCGGTGATGATCTGCGATGCCGTGCAGGGCTTCGGTCGGGTCGATCTGCCGGTCGACGCCTGCGATCTGATCGCCATTTCGGCGCACAAGATCCACGGCCCCAAGGGCATAGGCGCGCTGTGGCTGCGCGATGGTGTGGAGCCGGCGCCCTTGATGCATGGTGGCGGACAGGAGGGCGGATTGCGCTCCGGCACGCTCGCGCCGGCCTTGTGCGCGGGCTTCGGCGCGGCGGCGACGCTGGCGTTCGAGCGGATCGAGGCGGATGCCGAGCATGTCGATATGCTCTTCCGCCGGGCGCGCGCGCTTGGATCCGAGTGGACGCTCAACGGCGCCGCCAGCCGGCGCTGGCACGGCAATCTCAACGTCCGCCGTGACGGCCTGGACGTCTCGCGCCTGATGGCGGACGTGCGCGACGTCGCCTTCTCGGCCGGCTCCGCCTGCGCCAGCGGATCGGGGCGGCCGAGCCATGTGCTGGAGGCGATCGGGCTGACGGCGGCGGAGGCTCGTTCCAGCATCCGCCTGGGCTTCGGCCGCTATACCACGGAACAGGAGGTCGACACCGCCATGGCGTTGATCCGCGAGGCCGCCGACCGCCAGCGGGCCTTCGCATGACCCGCATCCGCTTCCTCGATCCGCGCGGCGCGCTTTCCGCCGAGGTCGATGCGCCCGCCGGAGAGCGGCTGCTCGACGTCGCGCAGGCCGCCGGCCAGCCGCTGGAAGGGACGTGCGAGGGGCAGATGGCCTGTTCCACCTGCCACGTCATCGTCGATCCCGCCGATTTCGCGTCGCTGCCCCCGGCGTCCGAGATGGAGGAGGATCTGCTCGATCTGGCCGCGCACGTTTCGCGCACCTCGCGGCTCGCCTGCCAGATTCACCTTACCGAGGAACTGGCGGAGTTGACTGTCCGCATGCCCGGCGCCGCGCACGACATGACGGGGCGCTGAGCGTCAGCATCGCTCGATATGCTCGCCGGGTATCGAGAGCCAGGGATGCTGGCGCCCTTCGTAGACGGTGACGCGCGGCGGCGGAAAGGACGGATCGGCGAACCCGCCGACGGGTAAGATGACGAAGCCCGGAATTTCGTCGACCACATAGAAAACGATCGAACTGCATGTCGGGCAGAAACGGAACCGGGCGTGGCTGCCCTCGTCGCCGATCCGCATCCACTCCCGCCATTCGCCGGCGATCGCCACCCGATCCTCGGGGAAGCGCGCCTGGACGGCGAAGGCGCTGCCCGATCTCTTCTGACATTCGAGGCAGTGGCAGACCGACACGCGCACCGGCTCGCCCCCGCAAGTGGCGGTGAGCGCTCCGCAGGAGCAGGAGGCGGTGCGATGTGCCATCGCCGGCAAGATTAGACGATCGCCCAAGCCCTTGCCAGCGCGGGCGCCGTCCCCTATCTGCCGCGCCGGGAGTCGGGCGGACGTCGTCGTCGCCAACTTGGTCAGGTCCGGAAGGAAGCAGCCACAACGATTTCTCGCCGGGTCGTTCCGGCTCCCACCTTCGGCCCTTTCCGGCTAGACATGCTCCGATGAGCGAATCCCCCGCACCCTATCGCGTCCTGGCGCGCAAATATCGTCCGCAGACCTTCGATCAGTTGATCGGGCAGGACGCGATGGTCCAGACGCTGGGCAATGCGATCAAGCGCGGGCGGCTGGCGCATGCCTTCCTGATGACCGGCGTGCGCGGGGTGGGGAAGACCTCCACCGCGCGGCTGATCGCAAAGGCGCTGAACTGCATCGGCGAGGACGGGCAGGGCGGCCCGACCATCTCGCCCTGCGGCGTCTGTGAGCCGTGCAAGGCGATCGCGGAGGGACGGCATATCGATGTGGTCGAGATGGACGCCGCCTCCCACACCGGCGTCGACGACGTGCGCGAGATCATCGAGGCGGTGCGCTATGCGGCGGTCTCGGCGCGATATAAGATCTACATCATCGACGAAGTTCACATGCTGTCGAAGAATGCGTTCAATGCGCTTCTAAAGACTCTCGAGGAACCGCCTGCGCACGTTAAGTTTCTCTTCGCGACGACCGAAGTGAACAAGGTGCCGATCACGGTGCTGTCGCGCTGCCAGCGCTTCGATCTGCGGCGAATCCCGGCCGAACTGCTGGCGAAGCACTTCCAGTATGTCGTGGATAAGGAAGAGGTTCGGC
>BACX01000205.1 GCA_000333335.1 Sphingomonas-like bacterium B12
GCGTTCGGAGACTCCTGCGCAGCACGCTGCGCTTGGTCTCGGCGAAGGCCTTTTCGATCGGCGCGAGGTCGATCGGATGGGCGGGCATCACCGTCGAGATGGCGTGCTTGTAGATCAGCTGCGACTGGCCGTCGCGCCGCAGCAGCACGGAGAAATTGTCGAACCAGGTGATGATGCCCTGCAGCTTCACGCCCTTGACGAGGAACATCGTCACCGGCGTCTTCGATTTACGCAGAGCGTTCAGGAACATGTCCTGAAGATTGTTCGGTTTTTCAGACACGGCTTTCTTCTCTCCGGTCTTCTTGGCGGGTGCTTTCCCGCGGGTGGTCTTTGCCTTGGCCTCGGGCGCGGGCGCCTCCGGCTCGGACACCTCCTCCGGCTCGGGGGGCGGTGCGGAGAATTTAGGAGCTAGTTTCTTGCGCGGCAAGCGGGCCGGCTTTTCGGCCCCGACCTCGACAGCGCCGGTTTCATCGGCGCCAGGTTCAACAGCGGGAGTCTCTTCCGGGCTCATTCGCGCTTATTCCTTCATTCTCGTCACATATATTCTTGGACACGGACACGACGATTGCCGATTCCGCACCTGCGAACATGTAGGCCCGAGAGGGCGCGCGCACAACGGCCTTATGGGCTTACTCCTCGCCATCCTTCATATCCACCAGCCCCAGCGACTTGAGCTTCCGGTGGAGGGCCGATCGCTCCATCCCGATGAACGTGGCGGTGCGCGAGATATTGCCGGAAAAGCGCCGGATTTGAACACGCAGATATTCGCGCTCGAACGTCTCGCGTGCCTCGCGCAGCGGCGTGCCCATGATCGACTTGGCGGCGTTGCCCGGTGCCAGCTGCTGCTGATCGGAGACGACCTCGGACGGCAGCATGTCGGCATCGATGCGGCTGAGCCGGTCTCCCGGCGCCATGATCAGCGTCCGTTCCACGATGTTGCGAAGCTGGCGGACATTGCCCGGCCAGTCATAGGCCTGCAGCGCCGCCAGCGCCTCCGCCGAAACCTCGGGCGTCGCCACCCGGCGCTCCGCCGCATAGCGCGCGGCGAAATGTTGGACGAGCGCGGGAATGTCCTCGCGCCGTTCAGCCAAAGCAGGAAGGTTAACCGGTACGACATTGAGTCGGTAGAACAAATCCTCGCGGAATCGTCGCGCCTCGATCTCGTCCTGCAGGTTGCGCGCGGTTGCGGAGACGACGCGGACATCCACCTTCACCATCTGCGTGCCGCCGACGCGGGTGAAGCTCTGGTCGGTCAGCACGCGCAGGATGCGGGCCTGCGTGGTGAGCGGCATGTCGGCGATTTCGTCGAGGAACAGCGTGCCGCCATGGGCCTGTTCGAGCAGGCCGGGGCGCTGGACATCGCCGCCCTCCTCCACCCCGAACAATTCCTCCTCGACCCGCTCGGGCGTCATCCGCGCGGCGGAGACGACCACGAAGGGCGCGCGCGTGCGGGTCGACCAGCTGTGGAGCAGGCGCGCGGCAACTTCCTTGCCGACGCCGGCCGGGCCAGTGATCAGCACACGGCTGCCGGTCGCCGCCACGCGCTTCAGCGTCGCGCGGACCTGGTTGATCGCCGCGGACTGGCCGTTCAGTTCCTCATCCTGGCCGACCTGCGCGCGCAAAGTCGCATTTTCGCGCCGCAACCGTTCGGTCTCGGTCGCGCGCGCGACGAGCAGGAGCAGGCGCTCCGCTTCGAACGGCTTCTCGATGAAATCGGTCGCGCCCCGGCGGATCGCGGCGACGGCGGTGTCGAGATTGCCGTGGCCGGAGATCACCAGCACCGGAATCGAGGCGTCGCGGCGCTTGATCTCGTCGAGCAGGTCAAGCCCATCGAGCTTCGATCCCTGCAACCAAACGTCGAGCAGCACGAGGCTCGGCCGGCGCTCGCGGATCGCCGCCAGCGCATCGTCGCTGTTGGCGGCGGTGCGGGCGCCATAGCCCTCGTCCTCCAGCACACCCGCGACCAGTTCGCGGATATCCTGCTCATCATCGACGATCAAAACGTCCAATGCCATATCAACCGGCCTTCATGCGCGTGAGTTCGGGGCGGGTTTCGTCCCCGGAGCCGCCATCGTCTGGCGGCACGGCGTCGCTTCCCAGCGAGGCCAGCGTATCGGTATCGAGCAGGATCGAGACGACGGTACCGCCGCCCGGCCGATCGGTGAAGCCGATCGTGCCGAAATGCTCCTCGACGATCTTCTTGACGATGGCGAGGCCCAGGCCCGTGCCTTTGGCCCGCGTCGTCATATAGGGTTCGGTCAGCCGCTCGCGCTCGGCGGGCAAGCCGATACCGGTGTCGCTGACCTGAATGGCGAGACGGTTCTCGCCCGCGCGGATCACCATCTCGATCGCGCCGCTCACGGGCTCGCCTTCTTCATGTTTCTCGACAATGGCTTCCGACGCATTCTTCACGATATTCGTGAGCGCCTGCCCGAGCAGGCGGCGATCGCACACCAGCATCGGCGAGGATCGGGCGCGTCGAGCGAGAAGCGGATCGCGGGGTGCGCGACTTCGTGGAGGAACAGCGCCTGCCGCGCGATTTCGACGATCGGCTCGGCGCGGAAACACGGCTTGGGCACGCGCGCGAAGGAACTGAACTCGTCGACCATGCGGCGCATGTCGCCGACCTGGCGGACGATCGTCTGGGTCAGCCGCTCGAACGTGGTGTCGTCGGCGGGCACATCCCTGGCATAGCGGCGCTGGGAGCCGTTTCGGGGCGAGCTGGATCGGGGTGAGCGGGTTCTTGATCTCGTGCGCGATGCGGCGCGCGACGTCGGACCAGGCGGCGCGGCGCTGGTCGAGTAGCTGCTGGGTGATGTCGTCGAAGGTCAGGACGTGGCCGCCGTCGGACGGCACCAGCGTCACCGCGAGCGTCCGCATCTCGCCAGACGATGCGATCTGGACGATCGATTCGCGTTGCCCTTCGCCGATCAGCCGGTCCAGCTCGGGGGACAGCTCGGCCAGCGGGCGACCGATCGTCCCCTCCTCGTCGGTGCGGAGCATCCGGTCGGCCGACTGGTTGGAGAGGCGGATGCGCCGGTCGCCATCGACCGAGATCACACCCGCGCTGACGCCCGACAGCACCGCCTCGGTCAGCGCGCGGCGTTGATCGATCTGGGCATTGGCGGTGACGAGCGCGCCGGTCTGTTCCTCGATCCTGCGGGTCATGCGGTTGAAGGCGGTGGCGAGCGCGCCGACCTCGTCGCGGCGGACGGCGGGTGGCACGCGGACGGTGAGATCGCCCAGCGTGATCCGCCGCGCCGCGCCGACCAGATCGGTGATCGGCCGGGTAATGCGGTTAGCGACCGTGAAGGCGATCCAGATCGCCGCCGCCACGATCAGCAGCGACGCGCCAAGCAGCAGTGCATTGAAGCGCAGCTGGAGCGTCCGTGAGCGTTTGAGCAGGTTGGTGTAATCGTTCAGCGCCGATCGCGCCTTGGTCGCCTGCGCGACCACAAGCGGATCCACGCGGCGCGAGGCATAAAGATAGAGGCGCGCCTTGGGGTCGATCAGCATCCGCGCTTCGATGCGATTCGAATTCACGCTGGTCACCGGATTACCGCTGCCAAGCATCGCAATCTGTGCCCTCGGCAGCATGTCGATCGCGTTGCGGGTCGAATTGGGGTTGGCGACCAGCAGGATATGCGGCGCGCCGTCACTCCCAACACTCAGAAGCGCCAGCTCACTGAGATGACGGCCGACCCATTGTTCGACCATGAAGGCTGGCACGCGCGGATCGTCTAGCGTGGCGATATCCGAAAGCGCGTTGCGGAAATCGCCCGCCATCGGCTTCATCTCGCGGCCAAGGCTGTCCTGATATTCGCTGACATAAGCCTGCGCCACACGATCGGAGCTTTCAAGCACCGTGCGCGCGCTGTCCGAGAACCAGAAAGCCGCATATACTGAAC
>BACX01000204.1 GCA_000333335.1 Sphingomonas-like bacterium B12
AGCGATGTTCGAGGCTGGCCTAGATACCGCAGCGGCTCTGACAGCTTCGAAGAGCGCCGATCCCGAAACGCTCCGACAGGCAACGATCCTCGTCCTGGGAACGGTGCTGGACGCGACACCGGACATTCAATCGCGGCGTGACATGCGCGAAGCGGCGCATCAGGCCGGGCGCGAGGCGTGGTTCCAGCTAACCGCGCTGCGCGGTCGGGCGGATGCCAGTGAGCGGCGGGTCAGTCTCGACGTAGGATCCGGATCGGCCGAATACCGCGAGACGTTGAACGCTGGAATGGATCCGAATGCCTTCCGGCGCTGCCTCAAGCATCTCGCCGCGGCCGAAGCATGCATGTCCCGCTCCGCTGACGGTTGGAACCTTGCACGCCTGTCGCATGTGATCGAAAGCCTGAAAGAGGAGTATGATCCACGGTTGCGGCCGACCGCTCCCGCGCATGTGACGCCACAATAGCACACTTCCCCTCTGTCGCCGGCGTTAACTTTCGACCATCGTCCCGTTGCTCGAATCAGCGTTAACCCTCAGGCCGCGAGAGATGCCGGATCGTTGCAAACAGCTTACCCCCCGCCAAAGGGACTGCCTCCGGCTGGTGCTGACAGGCCGCAGCTCGAAGCATATCGCCGAAATCCTGGGAATATCGCCGGCGACGGTCGATCAGCATCTTAAATCCGCCTGCCGGCTGCTGGAGCAGAACAATCGCGGCGCCGCGGCCAGGCTGTTCGAGGCGTGGGAACGAGATGCTCATCCCCAGGGATTGGGTAACCAACCGGAAGCCCTTGCCGGACGGCCCGCTGGCCATTCAGATGAAGCCACCGAGAAGGGGGGAGAACCGATCAAGGTCGATGCGGCGATAAGGGAAGTTCACGAGCGCAGGGCAACCTATGACAGTGAAATTTTCCCGCGGCGGCGCACGTCCATGTCCATCCTCTTTCCCGGCGTGACGAGGCCACCGCCCAATGATTTGGATACCCATGCGAGGCTAAGAATCATCGCCATCGAGGTGATGTTACTCGCCCTCTCAGTCGCAACCCTTTTTGCTGTTGCATTAGGGGCCGGCAGGTATCTCAACTGGCTCAACGCCCACGGCGGCTGATTTCGTCCTTTGTCGAACCATCATCTCGGCCGGCGCATACCGGCCGTACAGGGGAACGCTATGCTCAACGATCGTCTGAATGCGGCGCGCACAATCACGGCCGCGCTCAACCCGGCCGAGGAAGCCGCCGATGACCACTGCCTCGCCGCCCTGCAGCTTGGCGTCGCGCTTTACCAAGCACGGCGGACGGCGGGTGTTTCTCTCCACACCGGGAAAGAATGCTTCGAGGAAGTGCACGCTGCGATCAATCACGCCCACGAGAGCCGCTCGCGCCTCTTGAAGGCCCATCGCCTGTTCGCAGATCTGCGCGACGAAGTGCTACCTGGGGTTCCCGTCCGCATGGTCGGTGACGTCGGGGGGTGCCCTCCCGGAACCGCCTCTGCCGAGCGCCCCGACCTTCGGGTTGCCGGTTGAACGGACGCGCCACGCTTGACCATCGGCGCTACGAATGCGTCAGTGGCAAGCATGGCGCGCCAAATCGCATTTCTGATCCTGTTCGTCCTGTCGTGCGGATACGCATTCGTACGTGGCGGCCGTCCGGAGCGCTCCTGCGCCCTGATTTTCACGATTGGCGTCGTCCTGACCTACGCATCGGTCTCTCCGCTCGCGATCCGGTACAGGCACGTCGAACTGAGCGTGGCAGCCATTGATACTGTGTCGTTCGTAGCTGTCACGGCTGTGGCGCTTCGCTCCGAAAGATATTGGCCGCTATGGCTGAGCGCACTCTATTTTCTGCAGGCCGCAACCCATCTATTCCGGCTCCTTCCAGGCTCGGTCGCCCTGATCTACGGGATACTGATGAACCTGTGGGCTTATCCGATGCTCGCAGTGATCTTGGTCGGCACCTGGCGTCATCGCGCCCGCATGAGAGCGACCGAGACCGCGACGTCCTTGTCACGGCACTGAGACCGGTACTGCCGCACGACGCGGAAACGGCCTCCGACCTTGTAATTACGCATTTCGGCACCCTCGGCGCCGCCCTTGCGGCAAGCCCGGAAGCTCGCAAACAGGTGCTCGAAGCCTGGCCGGACGCAGCCAAGCAGCTTGACGGCATCGGCGAGACGATCCGCCACATATTGTCCGTCGAGCTGCGGAGTGCGCCGCTACTGACAAATCCGGCCCTTGTCGTCGACTATCTCCTGGGTCACGCGGGCCGACGCGTCGCCGAACAGGTGATCGCCTTGTATCTCGACGGGTCGGGCTATCTGATGCGGGACGAAGTGGTCTCCGTCGGATCGATTTCGAAAGCGCCGATCCATCCGAGGGAAATCGTACGCCGCGCGCTCGAACTCGGATCGACCTCGATCATCGTGGCACACAACCATCCAGGAGGCGATCCTTCGCCCAGCGAACAGGATATCCTCGTGACCCGCGACCTCGCGGCTGCGGCAAAGTTATTCGAGATCGAGCTCTTCGATCATTTTATTGTTGCCCGTACCGGTTGGACCAGCCTTCGCGCCGAGGGACTGATCTGATGGCGACACAGTTCGACGACGAATGCGTCATCGAGGTGCCGATCAGATTTCCGCTTGTGGAGATCGAGCGCCTTACTCGCATCGCGGAACGAGCGCGCCGCGCAGCTTCCGTAGCACCGGTTTCCGTTACGCCCGAAGTAAATCCTGGCAAGCTCGCAGATGTTGCCCGCTTCGTCCTCGCAATGCGTCGCAGCAGGGAGATAGCCCTCCCCTTGATCGAGTTCGGTGAACCCGCCTGGGACATGCTACTCGATCTCTACATCAAGCACGTCGAGGGCAAGAAGGTGTCTGTGTCGAGCCTGTGCACAGCGTCCGCGGTCCCTGCGACGACAGCGCTCCGCTGGATCGATGCGCTGGTCTGCCGTGGGCATTTTGTCCGCAGCCACGATCCGAGCGACGGCCGCAGAGTCCATGTCGATCTGTCGCCTGCGCTCGTCGGCGCGATCGAGGCCTTCCTCGCGGATACGCGCCGGCGCGCAATGGCGGCGCTCCGATGACCGGCCCCAATGACCTGCGCCGCTATGTGGTGCCGCCGGGCTGTGGCGGGAGTTTCGCAGTCAGGCGCCACGGCGGCTATGTTCTGGTCGAGCCTCTTTCCGCTGAAGCGAGCGAGTGGCTCAAATCCAGCGTTTCTGAAGACGCGAACTGGGCCGGGGACCACCTTTTCGTCGAGCCTCGATATTTTCCCGACATTGCGGAGGCGGTTATCGAAGCGGGCTTCCTGTTCGAAGTCGATGAAGGAGCATCTGGTGTGCCTCATTGATGAACTTGGCAAGTTTGGTTGATGGTCGAGGCAGACTGGGAATGGGAGAAGGAAGCGCGAGATGCCTTCGAGGGGCTCATGTCCGGGATAATCGGGAATTATCTCAAAAAAGAAGTTAGAAAACTACCCGCTCACTTGACTTCAAATAAAATATGGCCTGCGATCAGGTGCCTTGGTCGCCATCAGCAACGACACTCTCTGGACACCAAGCAAACCTTCAACATTCGAGGCCGTTCATTGGCTGTTGTTATCTACAAATTGGCCTCATTTCAGAAATGCGCGTCGTCCTCAGCCTGAGATCACTCGCGGGTGGTTCGATTTACAAAGGCCACTACATCATCAAACACCGGAGCGCGGCCTCGCAGCGGCCTTGCGATCGCGGTCACCAGTCCGGCATGGCCGACCTCGGGATAGCGCTTGCGCTCTACTTTCGTACCCACCGACTGCAGCTTGGAAGCAAGAGAGTCACTGTTAGCAGGGCGCACCGTTTCGTCCTTGTCACCGGTCGCCAGGAATGTCGGAGGATTGCCGTGACCGACATAATGGACCGGCTGCGTTGTGACCGGATCGACCGCCCCGCCGAAGGTCTGCTGAACAACCAGACCATCGAACGGCAGGAAATCATATGGGCCCGCCAAGCCAACCAGCGCCTTGACGGCCTTCAGGTCAGCCCCGAGCCATCGCGGATCAAGCGCCAGCATCGCCGCGTCGTAGGCGCCGGCTGAATGGCCCATCAGCACCAGTCGATCGGGATCGCCGCCGATCTCGGTCGAATGCGACCGCGTCCAGCGTACTGCGGCGGCATTGTCTTCGAGAAACGTCGGATAGCGAACCTGCGGCACGAGCCGGTAATCGGGGATCGCCACGACGAAGCCACGTGAGGCCAGGGCACGCCCAACGAAGGAATAGCCGCTCTTAGTCCCCGAATTCCAGGAACCTCCGTAAAAGAAGATGATGATCGGTCGGGGCTTCGCGGATCGCGCATTCGGCGCATAGACGTCCAGCCGCTGACGCGGATCGGGACCGAAGGCCGCATCTCGCACCACCAAACGGACGCCGCCATCCTTGGGCATGACCGCATTGAAAACCCTCAGCGGCGAGCAGGCCGAAGCGATCAGCCCCAGCAGGACGCCAGCAACCCGCCCCTTACCGAGCATCACGTCGATCCTTGATCATCCTGCGTCCTCCTTCTTGCCTCAGGCGGAATGCCGGCTACTCTAAAGTCCTTACGAGCTACGTTGCTCAAGACTCACTGGATGCGCATGGTCTCGACAAGTTCCGATAGCGACGCCGCCAGTCTCGCCGCAACGCTGCGTCGCGTCGCGGACGGCGATCGCGAAGCGTTCGAAGATGTCTATCGCCGCACGTCGGTGAAGCTATTCGGCGTCTGCCTGCGTATCTTGCCTGTGAGGCAGGAAGCGGAAGAGGCGTTGCAGGAAGCCTATCTCTCGGTGTGGCGCCGGGCGGCCACGTTCGACGCAGCGAAGGGCAGCGCGATGACGTGGCTCATCACGCTGACGCGCAACCGCGCAGTCGATCGCCTGCGTAGCGGTGGCAAGGTCGCGACCGCGCCCATCGAACTCGCCGACGAAGTGCCCGATCCCGCCCCCGCCGCGTCGACACTGATGGAGATCGGGGAGGACCAGCAGCGACTGGCCTATTGCCTGGGCACGCTTGACCGCAGTGATGCCGGCCTGATCCGCACCGCCTTCTTTGAGGGCTCGACCTATGCCGAATTGGCGAGCCGCGCCGCGACGCCGCTCGGCACGATCAAGAGCCGGATCCGGCGCGCGCTGCTCAAGCTCAAGGACTGCCTGTCATGAGCGCGGAGTTGCCAGAGGACGACGAACTGCTCGCCGCCGAGCTGGCGTTTGGGTTACTCGATCCTGCGGAGCGGCAGTTGGCGGAAGCGCGATTGACCTCCGACGAAGTATTCGCCCGAGAATATGCCCGCTGGCAGGGATATGCGGCAGCGATGCTCGATCATCCCGGCGAAGCGCCTAGCGCCTCGGTATGGAATGCAATCGAGGCTCGCCTGCCGGCAAACGACACAGCACCAGCCTCACGCGCATCGCTCCGCTGGTGGAAGGCCGGCACGCTCGCTGCCAGCGCCGCCGCCGTCGTTCTCGGCGTGATCGCTTTCCAGAAACCGCAGACGATCATCGAGCGCGTGCCGGTCGCGCAGCAGGCCGCAGCACCAATGGTGGCCGTGCTGACCGGCAAGAAGGGCTTCGTGACGGTCAGCTTCGATCCAGTCAGCGGCCGCATGACCTCCGCCGCCACCGGCCTCGACATCGGCGAGCACTCGCCCGAATTGTGGGTGATCCCCGCCGACGGCAAGCCGCGCTCCATGGGCGTGATGAACGCGGCGGCGCCGAGTTGGGCCAAGGTGCCGACCAATGCGGCCTCCGTGATGGCGGCGGGCGTGACGATCGCCGTCTCGGTCGAGCCGGTGGGCGGTTCGCCGACCGGCCAGCCAACCGGGCCGGTAATCCTGACCGGCAAGCTGACAACGACCTGATCCACGATGCATCCGGTTTATCGGCTCTCGCGTATCTCGATTTGGAACGGCAGGAGATACGATATGATCAGGGCTATCGCAGCGGTCGTGGGCACCCTCGCAGTCACGGCCTGCTCGCCGGGCAAGGCGGCGCTCCCCGTCGGGGCCACGGCACCGGACTTCACCACGCAGGCGAGCCTTGCCGGCAAGCCATTCACCTTCCATCTCGCCGATGCGCTGAAAAAGGGGCCGGTCGTCCTCTATTTCTACCCGGCAGCCTTCACCAGCGGCTGCACCGTCGAGGCGCACGACTTCGCCGAGGCGACAGGTGCCTTCAAAGCGCTCGGCGCCACGGTGATCGGCGTGTCGGGTGACGACATCGACAAGCTCAACCGCTTCTCGGTCAGCGAATGCCGCAACAAGTTCGCGGTCGCCTCGGCGGACGGGAAGTTGATCTCGGAGTATAAGGTGAAGCTGCCGGTGGTCGCCCGCTCAAATCGCACCAGCTACGTGATCGCGCCCGACGGCAAGGTGATCTTCGCCTACAGCGCGCTCGATCCGGCCGGGCACGTCGATAAGACGATGGCAGCGGTCAAGGCGTGGAAGGCGGCGCACCCTGCTGGATGATCAGGCCGGCTCGAGGACGTAAAGGCCGACGTCGATCGTCCCGGTGCGGAAGCCGGCCTCGCAGTAGCTGAGATAATAGTCCCAGAGATGCCGGAAATCGACGCCGAAGCCGAGCGCGGCGACATTCGGCCAGGCCGTATCAAAGCGTCGTCGCCATTCGGCAAGCGTGTCGGCATAGCCCTCGCCGAACGTTTCGGAAGCCGTGACGACAAGGCCAGCCCGTTGCGCCTGTTCCGCCAGGATGGTTTGAGTCGGCAGCATCCCACCCGGGAAGATGTAGCGCTGAATGAAATCGGGGCTCCGCTTGTAGGAGTGAAAGCGATCCTCGCGGATGGTGATCGCCTGCAGAACGGCCTGACCGCCGGGCTTGAGGCACTCCCGGAGCTTCATGAAATATATCGGCCAATAAGCCTCGCCGACCGCCTCCAGCATCTCGATCGAGACGATGCGGTCGTAGCGCCCCTGCTCCTCACGATAGTCCTGAAGCCGCAGGTCAACCCGGTCGGCCACTCCTTGCGTTGCGACCTGCTCGTGACCGTAGGCAAGCTGCTCGGCCGACAGGGTTAGCCCGGTAACGCTGCGGCATCGCGGCGCCAACCGCGTCGCGAGCGCGCCCCAGCCGCAGCCAATCTCGAGCACATCCTCATCGCCGTCGAGCGACAGCAATTCGGAGATCCGATCGATCTTGTCGCCTTGGGCCGCTTCCAGCGACTGGCCCGCTCCGATCCGGCAGGCCGACGAATAGGTCATGCTGTCATCGAGCCAAAGCCGGTAGAAGTCGTTGCCGAGATCATAGTGGAACGCAATGTTCCGGCGGCTGCCGCCGGCCGAATTGTGCCGCAGCGCGTGGCCAAGCTGGCGCCACAGCCGGACCGGCCAGAAGCCGTCCATCGTCCGATCGAGCCGCGCGACATTCTCGGCCGCCATCGCGATCAGCGCGGTGAGATCGGAGCTCGTCCAGTCACCGGCGATATAGCCTTCCGCGAAACCGACGTCGCCGCGGGTAAGCAGGCGCCGGAAGGCGCGCACGTTGCGCACCTCCATCACGCCATGCGGCCCGGGCTGCCGCCCGACATGCACGATCCGCTCGCCGGACGGCAGGATCACCGTCAGCCGTCCGCACTCCAGATGGCGCAGCACGCGGCGGACCAGCCAGGGGCCGGTCTCGGGGGTCGTCGGCGGGAAGGCGACGGTATCGGCCTGTGTTTCGTGGCTCAGATACATGCGGCCTCCTGCGGCGATTGGACGATGGTGACGGGATGAAGGGGCGGCGCCGGCCGATCGCGCACCGGCACACCCTTCGCCCATAGCTTGAGCGCTTCCCACAGGATGCCGCCGACGACCTTGACCGTCAGTAGCGGGTGCGTGGCGAAGGCCTTGAGCAGTTCGGCATCGGTCAGTGGCCGACGCGTGGCGCTGTGGACCGCCGTGATGATCGGCCCGGCATCGTCGGATCCCGTGATGGCAAGAGACAAACGCTCTGCCGGCGGCGCCAACCGGAAGGCGTAACTCATATCCATCCCCATGAAGGGCGAGACGTGGAAATGCTTGGCGCAGCCCTGTCGGATGGCCCTGTCCGTCTGCTCGACGGGCAGGAGATAGCTGTGCCGCTGACCGAAGGTGTTGTTCACCTCGTAGAGCACCGCCCTCAGCGCGCCCTCGGGGTCATGGCAAAAATAGACGCTCAGCGGATTGAACGCGAAGCCGAGGAACCGGGGCATGGTGAGCAGCCGGATCGACCCGCTACCGAGGTCCATGCCCGCCGCGGCGAGATATCGTTCGACCTGCGCACGCAGCGGCTCACGGGTGCCGGCCGCATAATCCCGGTCGTAGAAGGCGAAGAGATTGAAGCGGCCGCGCGAAAACAGGCGCAATCGCTTCGCCAGTAGGTCAATCTCGTCGAGATCGAGCAGAAGCGAGAAGATGCGATAACGCAGTCGATGCTCCCGCGGCCGGGTCCGCCGGTGCATGACATGCCCGACATACAAAGCGGAGTTGCCCATCATGCGGCGACTACCAAATCGGCTGGTCGCGTGATCTGGATACGATCGGATTCGCCGGCGACCGTCCACGGCCGCCGCACGCCGCCGAGTTGCTCGGCCACCGCCAGACCCGCCTGCAATCCGTCCTCATGGAAGCCTGCGCCGAAATAGGCTCCGCAGAACCAGGTGTTGCGCACGCCCTGGAGCGACCAGAGTCTGGGCTGCGCGGCACCGGCCGCCGTGTCGAAGACGGGGTGATCGTAAATTTCGCGACGGTGGACGAGCGACGGATCGGGCGGGCGGATCGGGTTGAGGGTTACGAACAGCGGCTGCGCGTCGGGCAGACCCTGAAGGCGGTTCATCCAGTAGGTGACCGAAAGCGCCGGCGCGCCCGTCCCGGCTTCCGAAGCATAATTCCAGCTCGACCAGACACGGCGGCGCCTGGGCATCAGCGACGGATCGGAATGCAGCACCGCCTCGTTGCGGCGATATC
>BACX01000203.1 GCA_000333335.1 Sphingomonas-like bacterium B12
CCGTCCTTCGACTTCGCTCAGGACGAACGGGTTAGGGGAAGTTGGAGCGGATATTGGAAGCGAGCGCCGGAATGTCCACTCACAGCTTCCCGAAGCACCAGAGCAGCACGGATTTCTGGGCGTGGAGCCGGTTCTCCGCCTCGTCCCAGATCGCGGACTGCGGGCCGTCGATCACCGCGTCCACCACCTCCTCGCCACGATGCGCGGGGAGGCAGTGGAGGAAGGTGGCGTTCGGCTTGGCGCCGGCCATCAGTTCGGTGGTGACCTGATAGGGCATCATCGCAGCGAGCTTCGCTTCGGCATGCTTCTGACCCATCGAGATCCAGGTGTCGGTGACAACTATGTCCGCGCCTACCATCGCCTCGGCCGCATCGCGGGTCAGCGTCACCTTGCCGCCGCGGTTGATTGCGGTGCCGATCACGTCGGGATCGGGATCGTAGCCCTCGGGACAAGCCGCGACGACCTCGAAGCCCATCAGGCTCCCCGCCTCGACGATCGAATGGAGCACGTTGTTGCCGTCCCCGAACCACGCCCATTTCGATCCCGCAAGCGACCCGCGCCGCTCGATCACGGTCTGCATGTCGGCCATGATCTGGCAGGGATGCGAGGCATCGGTGAGGCCGTTGATCACCGGCACCGTCGCGTGCCGCGCCATCTCGACGATCTTGGCGTGATCGTCGGTGCGGATCATGATCGCATCGACCATACGCGACAGCACGCGCGCCGTGTCCGCCACCGTCTCGCCTCGGCCGAGCTGGGTGGTGCCGGCGTCGAGGATCAGCGTCGTGCCGCCGAGCTGGCGCATCGCCATGTCGAACGAGACGCGGGTGCGGGTCGAATTCTTCTCGAAGATCATCGCCAGCGTGCGGCCTTCGAGCGGGCGATCGGGATCGGGGGCGCCCTTGGGGCTTGCGGCGCGGGCCGCCTTGCGGGCCTTGGCATCGGCCAGCATCCCAGCAATCTCGGCGGTGCCGGCATCGGACAAATCGAGGAAATGGCGGATGGTCATCTCAGGCCACCTTCAATCAGCAAGGGTCCGTTCGTACCGAGCGGTCGAGGTGCATGCCACACGCGCTTCGCTTGTCTCACATCCCTCACTTCGCTCGGGACGAACGGAGTAGGTTAGACTCACGCCGGCGGCGTGTAGCTCCGGGCCGCTTCGGACATCAGCCCGGCGAACTCGTCGATATGGCTCTGCTCGATGATGAGCGGCGGCAGCACGCGCACGACATTGTCGCCTGCCGCGACCAGCAGCAGCCCATGCTTGTCGCGGGCGTGCGCCACGAAGGCGCGGCTGTCCGACTTCATCTTGACGCCGAGCATCAGGCCCATGCCGCGCACACTCTCGAACAGATGATCGTGGTTCGGGATCAGCTGCTCCAGCGTGGCGCGTAGGCGCTCACCGGTGGCCTTCACCTGCTCCATGAAGCCCGGCTGCAGGATCACGTCGAACACGGCCTGGCCCGCCGCCATCGCCAGCGGGTTGCCGCCATAGGTGGAGCCGTGGGTGCCGATCACCATGCCGACCGCCGCCTTCTCGGTGGCGAGGCAGGCGCCGAACGGGAAGCCGCCGCCGATGCCCTTGGCCGACGCCATGATGTCCGGCACGATGCCGTACTGCTCGTGCGCGTAGAGCGTTCCGGTGCGCGCGACGCCGCATTGCACCTCGTCCAGCACCAGCATCAGGTCGCGCTCGTCGCAGATCTTGCGCAGGCCCTGCAGGAACTCCTTTGAGGCCGGGCGGATGCCGCCCTCGCCCTGCACCGGCTCGACCAGGAAGCCGGCGGTGTTGTCGTCGACCAGCGCCAGCGCCGCCTCGAGATCGTCGAACGGCGCATATTTGAAGCCGGGCAGCAGCGGCTCGAAGCCGTCGCGCATCTTCTCCTGGTTGGTCGCCGAGATCGCGCCCAGCGTCCGCCCGTGGAAGGCGTTGTTGAAGCAGATCAGCGTGTTCTTGTGCGGATTGCCCTTGGCGAAATGATAGCGGCGCGCGGTCTTGATCGCGCACTCCACCGCTTCCGCGCCCGAATTGGTGAAGAACACCGTGTCGGCGAAGGTGTTGTCCACCAGCCGCTGCGCGAACGCCTCACCTTGCGGCGAGCCGTAGAGGTTGGAGACGTGCATCAGCGTCGCCACTTGATCCTGCACCGCCTTGGTGAAGGCGGGGTGGCCGTGGCCGAGCAGGTTCACCGCGATGCCGCTGGCGAAATCGAGATAC
>BACX01000202.1 GCA_000333335.1 Sphingomonas-like bacterium B12
GGCGACGCGTCGATCAGGCCGGGGCCGCCCTCGAGACCGAGCGTCGAGAGGATCTCCGGCTTGGCGACGTCGGCATCGACCAGCACCACCTCGACATCCTTCTCGGCGGCGAGGCTGAGCGCGAGGTTGATCGCACAGAAGGTCTTGCCCTCGTCTGGGCGCGCCGAGCAGACCAGGATGGTGCGGCCCTTCGGCGCATCGTCCATGCCGCGCAGCAGCTGACGCTTCACGATACGGAATTCCTCGGCGATCGCGGTGGCGCCGCTATCCGGCACGATGAACCCGCCTTCGCGCAGATCCTCGATCGCAACGGTGCCGAAGCGCGGTGCGGCGGCAGGACCGAAATCGACCGGCTGCGGCGCAGCCGGCGCGAAAGAGACCGGCGCGCGCTGCTCGATCGGCCGGGGCGCAACCTCGGGCTGGCCGGTGCCACGCAGCTTCTCGCCGAAATCGTAGACGCCCGCTGCCCGCTCGACGAGCGAGGGGCCACGCGGCGCCTTGGGGCGGTCGCCGCCATTGGGATCGGGGGCGATCGGGCTGTGCTTGCTCATGCCGTCGTCTCCCGTCACGCCATCAGCCCGCGCTGGACGAACTCGACCGCGAGCAGGAGCACGAAAGCCCCCGCCAGCGCGCCGCCCGCCCCCGCGAACCACTTGAATTGCTGCGCCGCCTCGGCCTTCTGCTTCGCGCTGTGCACGAAGCTGACGGCCCCCAGTACCGGCAGGCCACTCGCCGCCGCCAGCGCGGTCGGCGTCGAGAAGCTGGACTGCATCTTGTGCTTGAGGAAGGCGAACGCCGCGCCACCCAGCACCGCGACCAGCAGCACGCCGGTCAGCAGCAGCGGGCGCATCGGCTTGGCCGGCACCTTCGAAAAGCTCGGCGGCGCGATGACGCGGAACTGCACGCTGCCGTCGCTATTCTGCGCGTCGGCGCGCAGCTTGATCGCCTCGCGGTCCTGCAGCAGCTTGTCATACTGCTGCTGGAGCACGTCGTGATCGCGCGACAGCTTGGCCTGCTCGGCGGTGATTTCGGGCGCGCCGGCCTGCTTGGCGGCGAAGGTCGCGAGATCGGACTGGAGCTGGGCGCGACGGGTGGAAAGCGCGGCGTAGGTCGCCTGCTTGTCCGCCTGCATCGACCGCAGCGAGAGATAGGCCGGGTTGGGCTGGCTGCCCGCGCCGCCGCCGGTATCAGCCGCCGCCGCGCCGGAGATGCGCGCGATCTGCTTCTTCAGCGAAATGACGTCGGGATGCTGGTCGGTCCAGCCCTGCGCCTGGTCCGCAGCCAGCTGACCCTGCAGCTGCGCGAGCTGCTGGCGCGGCCCGCCGACGGTGCCGGGAACGGCGACGCCGGGGATGGTCGCGGGCGTGCCGACCATCTGGCCATTCACCGCGGCCAGCGCTGCCTGCGCCGAGGCCAGCTGGGTCTCGACATCCTGCAGCTGGCCCTGCGCCGTCTGCATCCGGTCCGCGATGGAGCCGGTGCCGGGCAGCATCCCCATATATTTGGCCTCGAACGCCTGCTGCTTGTTCTCGGCATCCTGAAGCTGCGCGCCCCGCTGTGCGAGCTGCGCGTCGAGGAACTTGAGCGAACGCTGCGCCTCGTCGGCGTTGCCGGCCGAATAGCTGGTGTAGAAGGCGTCGAGCAGCTTCTGCGTCACCGTCTGGGCGAGGTGCGCATTCTGCGAATCCGAATAGCCGCCGCCGGACAAGGCCACGCTGACGTCGAACAGATCGTCCTGCGTGGACTTGATGCTGACGGCGTGGCGAGGCGCGTCACCTCGTGGCGAGGTCGCGCGGATGTG
>BACX01000201.1 GCA_000333335.1 Sphingomonas-like bacterium B12
GGCGAGCAGACCCGCGTGGTGCAGGGCCTGCGTGACACGCTGCGGCTGGATCAGGTGCGCGTGCGCACCGGCCTCGGCTCGCAGCTCGACACGATCGACAGCGGCTTCCGCCTGCTTCAGGCCGAGCAGCAGCTCGTCGACATGCAGGCCGACGCCCTCAACCGCCGCATCCAGCTCGTCGCTGCGCTCGGCGGCGGCTTCGACCCCTCCAAGCCGCTTGCCGCGGCCTCCGCTCCGGAACCCCGTTCATGACCGACAACAACACGCCCCTCGACAGGGAGGACAGCATGGCCGACGACGCCCCCAACCAGACCGCCGCTCCCACGCAGGCGCAGGCCAAGCCGGATTCGCCGCCCGAACATCCGCGCAAGACGCGTCGCTGGGGCTTCATCATCCTCGGTGCGGTCGTGCTGATCGCGGCGATCGTCTACATCGTGATGAAGCTGCTCGCGCCCCCGAGCGAGGAGACGGACGACGCCTATGTCGGCGGCAACATCGTCTCGATCACGGCGCGCGAGGGCGGCACGGTGCTGGCGCTCCATGCCGACAACACGCAACAGGTGAAGCGCGGCCAGCCGCTGATCGATCTCGATCCGGCGACCGCCGACGTGGCGCTTTCGTCTGCCGAGGCCGATCTCGGGCGTGCGGTTCGCATGTTCCGGTCGAACAATTCGACGGTCGATGAGGCGCAGGCCGAAATCGCCTCCGCCCAGGCCGATCTCCAGCGCGCGCGCAACGACTATCAGCGCCGCGCCGCCGCCGCCAAGGACGGCGCGGTCTCCGGCGAAGAGGTGGCGCACGCCCGCGATGCCGTCACCACCGCCAGCGCTGCGCTCAACGTCGCTCAGGCCAAGCGCGCCCAGGCGGCGAGCGTGGTGCAGGGCACCGACGTCTACGACAATCCGGCGGTCGCGTCGGCCATCGCCGCGGTCCGCCGCGCCGCGATCAGCCGCGCCTACATGCACATCAACTCGCCGATCGGCGGCGTGATCGCGCAGCGTACGGTGCAGCTCGGCCAGCGCGTCGCGCCCGGCACGCCGCTGATGGCCGTCGTGCCGCTCGACAGCCTGTGGGTGGACGCGAACTTCCGCGAGACCCAGCTCCAGCATCTGCGCGTCGGCCAGCCGGCCGAGATCCATGCCGATATCTACGGCAAGAACGTGACCTATCACGGCAAGGTGCTGGGCGTCGGCGCCGGCTCGGGCAACGCCTTCGCGCTGCTGCCCCCGCAGAACGCGTCGGGCAACTGGATCAAGATCGTGCAGCGCCTGCCCGTGCGCATCGCGCTCGATCCCAAGGAGCTGCGCGACAATCCGTTGCGCGTCGGCCTCTCGGTGGACGTGACGGTGGCGACCTCGGATCGCTCCGGCCTGACCGTGGCCGGCGCGGCTCCGCCCGCCGGCGGCACCGACCAGAGCATCGACGGCGGCCCGCAGTGGATGCCCGCATCCGCCAGATCGTCGCCGAGAATCTGGGACGCGGAAAATGAGCGGCCCGGCGGGCGCCTCGGCGCCGCCGCCGCTGACCGGAGCCGCGCTCTGGATCACGGCGACGGCGCTCGCGCTCGGCACCTTCATGCAGGTGCTGGACGGCACGATCGCCAACGTGGCGCTGCCCACGGTCGCCGGCAACCTCGGCGTCTCGACGGACAGCGGCACCTGGGTGATCACCAGCTTCGCCTGCGCCAACGGCGTGACGGTGCCGCTGACCGGCTGGCTCATGGGCCGGTTCGGCGTGGTGCGCACCTTCACCGTCTCGGTGCTGGCCTTCACCGTCGCCTCCTTCCTGTGCGGCATCGCGTGGAGCCTGCCGTCGCTGATCGGCTTCCGCATCCTGCAGGGTGCGGTCTCCGGCCCGATGATCCCCGGCAGCCAGGCGCTGCTGATCGCGATCTTCCCGGCGGACAAGCGATCCACCGCGCTCGCCATGTGGTCGATGACCACGCTGGTCGCGCCGGTGCTGGGGCCGGTGCTGGGCGGCTACATCTCCGACAATTATCACTGGGGCTGGATCTTCCTGATCAACGTCCCCGTCGGCATCATCGCCGGCATCATCACCTGGCGCAGCCTCGCCAGCCGCGAGACGCCGACGCGCAAGCTGCCGATCGACACGGTCGGCCTGATTCTCCTCGCCTTCTGGGTGTTCAGCCTGCAGACGATGCTGGATCTCGGCAAGGATCGCGACTGGTTCCACAACAACCTGATCGTGGTGCTGACCATCTTCGCCATCGTAGGCTTCGTCGCCTGGATCATCTGGGAGCTGACCGACAAGACTCCGGCCGTCGATCTCACTCTGTTCAAGCGGCGCAATTTCGGCTTCGGCGTGCTGGCTTTGTGTCTCGGCTATGCGGTGTTCTTCGCCAACAACCTGCTGCTCCCGCTCTGGCTGCAGCAATATATGGGCTACAATGCCACCTGGGCCGGCATCGTCGCCGCCCCGTCGGGCGCGGTGGCTGTGCTGGCGACGCCGTTCGTCAGCAAGCTGAAGCTCGATCCGCGATTGATGGCGTCGGCAGCCTTCCTGGCCTTCGCCGGCTCCTTCTTCATGCGATCGCACTACACGCCGGACGCGAGCTTCTGGGTGTTGACCGCGCCGCTGTTCCTGCAGGGTTTCGCGATGAGCATGTTCTTCGTGCAGCTCATCACGATCAGCTTCGACGGACTGCCGGCGGACAAGGTGCCGTCGGCCAGCGGCATCTCCAACTTCGCGCGCATCACCGGCGGCAGCTTCGCGGCCTCGCTCATCACCACCTACTGGGATCGCCGCGAGGCGCTCCACCAGAGCCGGCTGACCGAGGGGGCGACCAGCTTCTCGCCGATCTACCGGCAGGCGCTCGATCAGCTTCAGGCTTTCGGGCAACCGCCCCTGCAGGCGGCCGCATCGGTGTACCACCAGGTGGTCAACCAGGCCTATCTGCTCTCTTCGCTGGAGCTGTTCTGGCTGTCGGGCTGGCTGTGCGTGGTGATGATCCCGGCGATCTGGCTCTGCCGGAAGCCCGCGCCCAGCGACCACGTCGTCGCGGCGGATTAGAGTTCATCCGCAGGCGCGCATCCCCCCCTCGCGCGCCCGGATGCGGCACCGGCCTGCCCATTTCCCCCTCCCCGAGGGCGGGCCGGTGCCGAACATCAGCCGAAGATGCGCGCCGCTTCCTGAATGGCGGCGTAGATGCGATCGAGATCGTCCTCGTCGATGCAGTAAGGCGGCATGACGTAGACAGTGTTGCCCATCGGGCGGACGAGCAGGTCGCGTGTCCGGAAATGCGCGGCCAGCGCCGGGCCGATGCCGGCGAGATAGCCTTCTCCCCCGCCGATCTCGCATGCCGCGATGGTGCCGAGCGCGCGGGCGTTGCGCACGCCTTCCAGCGCGAAGATGCGCTCCCGCTGCCGCACGGCGAGGGTAGCGATCCGCTCCATCACCGGCTCTTCGCGCCAGATGGCGAGGTTGGCGACGGCGGCCGCGCAGGCGATCGGGTTGGCGGTGTAGCTGGACGAGTGGAAGAACATCTTCGCCTTGTCGGCGGAAAGATGCGCCTCGAAGATCGGCGCCGTCGCCATCGTCACCGCGAGCGGGATCACGCCGCCGGTCAGGCCCTTGGAGAGACACAGGATGTCCGGCACCACGCCGGCCTGCTCGCACGCCAGCAGGGTGCCGGTGCGGCCCCAGCCGGTCATCACCTCGTCGGCGATAAACAGCACGTCGTGGGCGGCGCAGATCGCGCGCATCTCCGCCAGCACGCGTGCCTCGTAGAAGAGCATCCCGCCCGCGCCCAGCACCAGCGGCTCGACGATCAGCGCGGCGGGCTTGTCGCGGCAGGCGGCTTCCAGTGCATCGAGCGTGTTCTGCCCGTCGCCGATCGGGAAGGGCAGGGTGCCGACATCGAACAGCAGCGGGTTGTAGGCCTGGTTGTAGACGCCGCGCGCGCCCACCGACATGCCGCCGATCGTGTCGCCGTGATAGCCATGCTCCAGCGTCAGGATGCGGTGGCGCGGCTCGCCCCGGTTGAGCCAGTAGCCCAGCGCCATCTTGAGCGCGACCTCGACCGAGGTGGAGCCGGAATCCGAGAAGAAGACATGCTTCAGCGCGGGCGGCATGATCTCCGTCAGACCGCGCGCGAGCGTTTCGGCGGGCTCGTGGGTCCAGCCGGCGAAGATGATCTGGTCGAGCTTGCCGGCCTGTTGCTGGATCGCGGTGACGATGCGCGGGTGGCGGTGGCCGTGCGTCGTCACCCACCACGAAGACACCGCATCGACGATCCGCCGCCCGTCCGCCGTGTAGAGCGCCGCGCCTTCGGAGCGCTCGACCAGCGGGATCGGCTCGTTCAGCCCGTGCTGGGTGAAGGGGTGCCAGACGGGGGAGGTCACTGGAAATCCTCGATACGGAAATGCTCGGCGAAGGCCGCCGCGAGGCTGTCCGGAGACAAAGGGTCGAGCCTCGGCAGCCGACCGAGCCGCTTCACGCCCGCGATCGCGCAGATCGTCGCCTCGTTATCCTCGTTGGCGTCGCCGACGAAGGCGATGCCGTGGACCGCAGCGCCCCGCGCGCGCAGCGCCTCGACCGAGAGCAGGCTGTGGTTGATCGTGCCCAGCCCGGTGCGCGCCACCAGCACCACCGGCAGACCCCAGCGCGCGAAGAGATCGGCGTAGAGCAGTTCCCGCGTCACCGGCACCAGCACGCCGCCCGCGCCCTCGATCACAAGGTGGTCGGCGGCGGGGGGGATCAGCGTCTCCGCATCGATCGTCACCCCGTCCAGCTCGGCGGCGCGATGGGGGGAGAGAGGCTCGGTGAGGCGATAGGCCTCGGGCAGCACCGCTTCCACGCCCAGTTCGGCCACCGTCTCGCCGTCGGCACCATCGAGCAGGCCGGACTGGATGGGCTTCCAGTAGCTGGCGCCCAACGCTCGGGTGAGTGCGGCGGCGAACACCGTCTTGCCGATGCCGGTGTCGGTTCCCGTGACGACGTATCTCATAGCTTAGACCTCACAGCGGCCCCGCGATGCAGGTCGCGACCATGTAGCTGGCGACGCAGCCCTTCGCCTCGAAGCGGCCCATCACCGCACGCAGCTCGGCAGGCGTGAGCGGGCGGTGGCCATTGCGCGGGGTGCCGGCGCCGATGCCCTTCACCGATCGCAGGAATTCGCGCGCGCTCTTGTGCGCCATGGGTATCGTCTCGATCTCCACCTCCAGCCCGATGGCCGCCAGTTGCGCGGCGGACGGATAATCGCGCGGCC
>BACX01000200.1 GCA_000333335.1 Sphingomonas-like bacterium B12
CGCCCGATCCATCGACCAGCTTCACCACCAGCTTGTCGAGATTGTCCAGCGTGTAGGTGAGCGCCTGCTTCTCGCGGCAACGCCACGTCTCGACATTGGGGAGTTTGGCGTCGCTTCCGGTATAGTAGCGCACGATCTCGGGCATGTAGCTGTAGATCGCCTTGTCGTCGGCGATGCCGGTGCCGGGCGCGTTGGTGAGCGTCACGTTGCCGGCGAGATAGGCCGCCATCAGCCCCGGCACGCCCAACATCGAATCCGACCGGAACACCAGCGGATCGATATAATCGTCGTCGAGGCGCCGGTAGATTACATCCACCCGCACGCGCCCGTCGATCGTGCGCATCCAGACGATGTCGTCGTCCACCTCGAGGTCCGCCGCCTCGACCAGCTCGATCCCCATCGCGTCGGCGAGGAAGCTGTGTTCGTAGAAGGCGGAGTTGAAGTGCCCTGGGGTGAGCAGCACGCAGACCGGCTCGCTCCCCCGCCCGTGCGGCGCCACGGAGCGGAGCGTCGAGAGCAGGAGGTCGGTGTAATCGTCCACCGGCTCGACCGGGAACAGCTCGAACAGCTCCGGGCACAACCGGATCATCGCCTCGCGGTTTTCCAGCATGTAGGAGACGCCCGACGGCGTGCGGGCATTGTCCTCCAGCACGAAGAAGTCGTTCGGCCCGGTGCGCACCATGTCGATGCCGCAGATGTGCGCGTAGACGTCGTGCGGCGGGCGGGCGCCGGCCACCTGTGGGCGGAATGGCGGGTTGGACAGAACCAGCTCGGCCGGAAGCACCCCATCGCGCAGGATCTTTCGCGGGCCGTAGACGTCGGCGAGGAAGGCATTGATAGCCTCGACCCGCTGCTCCAGCCCCGCCTTCAGGTTGCGCCATTCGCTGGCCGCGAAAATGCGCGGCACGATATCGAAGGGGATGATCCGTTCGGCCGCCTCGTCCTCGCCATAAACGGCGAAGGTGATGCCCAGCTGGCGGAACGCGGCCTCGGCGGCCTGCTGGCGGCGGGTGAGCTCCTGCGCGGGCGTCTCGGCGATCCAGGCGGCCAGCGCCTCGAACCCGTCGCGCGAGGCCCCCGGCCCCGCATCGCCCCAGACTTCATCGAACACCGCGCCCGCCATCGCCCTCCGATCCGAAAAATGTCGGTCAGGCCAAAAGACTGACAGTTTTTCCGGGGCGGGCAAGGGGTGAATTGCCCAAATTCCAGGCACCCGGCGAAAGAAAACGCCCGTAAGTCATGCAATGGCCGGCGTTCAGCCGATCATGCGCTCCTTGGACGGCAGCGGCTCGCGCTGCGCGGGCATCGGCTGCGGCGCGGGCGGATCGAAGCGCTGCCAACCCGACGCGGTCAGCTTCTCGATCGGGCGGAAGCGCGTCTTGTACTGCATCCGCGCCGAACCCTCGACCCAATAGCCGAGATACACATAGGGCAGCTTGGCCATCGCCGCGCGGCGAATGTGATCGAGGATGATGAAGGTGCCCAGCCCCTGCCGATCCGGATGGTGCGGATCGAAGAAGCTGTAGATCATCGACAAGCCATCGCCCTGCTGGTCCGTCAGGCAGGCGCCGACCAGCTTGCCGGGGCGGCCGTTCTTCGTCGGCTCGCGATATTCGATCACGAAGCTCTTCACCGGCGTCTGCTCGACCATGTCGGCGAAATCGAATTCGTCCATGTCGGCCATGCCGCCGCCGGGGTGGCGCGCCGAGAGATAGTTGCGCAGCAGCAGGAACTGCTCCTCGGTCGTCCACGGCTTGCAGGCCGTGACGACGAGGTCGCCATGCTGCTTCAGCAGCTTGGCCTGCGTCTTGTTCGGCTTGAACTCGCTGGCCGCGACACGCACCGACACGCAGGCGGTGCAGCCCTGGCAGCTCGGCCGGTAGGCGACGGATTGCGAGCGGCGGAAACCGATCCGGCCCAACGCATCGTTCAGCTCGCCGGCATGCGGCCCCGAAAGCTCGGTGAAAACCTTCCGCTCGGTCTTGCCCGGCAGATAGGGGCACGGGCTGGGCGTCGTCACGAAGAATCGCGGAAAACGGAAGGGTGCGCTCACCTTACTGGCCGTCCTCTCATGCCCAACATGGTTGCCAACTTCTTTATGAGGCAAGAGTTGCGCGGGCGAAAGGCCGCTAAGTCTTAAAAGAAGATTAACAGGCCCGTTTCGCGACGAAACGTGCCTGAAACCACCGAGAATCTGTGGATAATTAATTTTTTGGGGCTTGCCGGACGATCGAATCGAGCCGGCAAGGCGCGGAATCCTCCCTCGCCGCAGCAAGGGAGGGTGCGCGATCAGGCCAGTTCGACCCGGCTCACCTCATAACCTTCGGCAACCAGCCCGGCGACCAGGCGATCGAGATGATCCGCGTCGCGCGTCTCGCACTCGACGTCCAGCGTCAGCCCCTTTGCAGGCAGGTTGGTGAAGATGCGCTGGTGATAGAGCTCCAGGATGTTGGCATTCTGCTCCTGAAATATCTTCGCCACCGAATAGAGCGCGCCGGGCCGATCCTGCAAGACGATGCGCAGACGCGCCAAGCGGCCCGACCGGGCGAGATCGCGCAGCAGCACGTTGGCAAGCAGGCGCGTGTCGATGTTGCCGCCGGTCAGCACCAGCCCGACATTCCGGCCGCGGAAACGCTGCGGATGCGCGAGCAGCGCCGCCAAACACCGCCGCGCCGGCGCCTTCCACCACGGTCTTCTCGATCTGGAGGAGCAGCGCGAGCGCCTTCTCCAGATCGCGCTCGTTGACGAGAACGATATCCTTCACCAGCGCGCGGACGATCTCGCGGGTGAACTTCCCCGGCACCTTCACGGCGATGCCCTCGGCCAGCATGTCGCCCTCGGTGGGGAGCGCGACGCCGTTCATCTCGGCATACATGGACGGATAGAGCTCGGCCTGCACGCCGACGACGTCGATGTCCGGCCGGATTGCGCGCACCACGATCGTGCAGCCTGAAATGAGCGCGCCGCTGAGGATCGGGATCGCCAGCGTGTCGATCGGCGGCACGTCCTACAGCATCTCGAGCGCGACGGTGCCCTGC
>BACX01000199.1 GCA_000333335.1 Sphingomonas-like bacterium B12
CGGCGCTGATCGCGGCCGCGTTGCTGATCGCGGTGGCACTGGCGACCTATCACCGCGCCGATTCGGCGATCAACACGGTGTCGGGCGGGCAGACGCTCAACTGGATCGGCCCGATCGGCGCCTGGGCGGCCGACGCGCTGCTGATGCTGTTCGGGCCGCTCGCCGCCGCGTGGGTGCCGATCGTGCTGGTGCCCGGCGTGCGGCTGATGCGCGGGCGCGGCACGGGCCGCTGGGGCCGCGCCTCGCTGGTCACCTTGCTTGCCCTGCTTTCCGCCGGCACCGCCGTCACCCTGTTCCGCGAAAGCACCAGCCTGCAGTTGCCCGCAGGCTGGGGTGGGGCGTTCGGCATCCTCGGTGCCGATGCGGTGGATGCGGGGCTGGGGCTCGTCAAGGCGCCGGGCTTCGATATGCCGCTGCGCTACGCGATCGAGCTGATCGCCCTGGCGCTGGGCGTGTGGCTGTGGACCAAGGCGATCGGGCTGGAAGCCGAGGAGTGGGACTGGCTGGGCGGCTTGCCCACCGCCAGGTTGGACCGCAGCGTCGAATCGAACGAGATCAGCCCGACCTTCACCACCTCGGACAGCTCGGTGTCATATTGCAGCGCGCGATCGAGGATCGGCTTGCCGTATTTGGTCTCGCCGATCTGGAGGAAGGGCTGCTCCTTCTGGCATTCGATGAAATTGCCTTCGGGATAGAGGCGATAGAGCGCCAGCGGGCCGTCACCGATCCGCCCGCCGAGCAGGAAGGAGACACCGGCGGAAACCTGCGCCGCCTCCAGTGCCTTGCCGATGCTCAGGTTGGCGGTCTGGATCGCCTCGCCGACCAGCTGCGCGACGCGGAACATGCTGGACATGTCGGCGATGCGGCGCGGCTGCGCGCCGGCTTCCGCGGCCGGTAGCCCTTCGGCGAGCTGGGCGAGCACGTTCTGGGTGGTCGAAAAGATTGCCCGCAGTCGCGACGAAGACGGTACGATCCGGCCCTTCGGCCAGCGTGTGCAGCTTGCGATAGACCGAGATGTCGTCGACGCCCGCATTGGTGCGGGTATCGGCGATCATCACCAGGCCCGCCTCGACCAACATTCCCACGCAATAGGTCATGTCGCGACCGCCACCCCCGATCCATCGCCCGGCGCGGCCGATGCGCGCCGGGTGCCGTTCACTGGCCTTGGCTTTGCCTCTGCTGGCTGGCTTCCGCAACCGCTACTTCGACATGCAGCTCCTCGGTTCCGCCACCGACACGCGCGCCGGCCACCGGAGCGGCATCGCGATAGTCGAGCCCGATCGCCACGCGGACATAGGCCTCGGTCGGCGAGACGCCGTTGGCGGGATCGAAGCCGATCCAGCCATAGCCCTCCACCCACGCTTCCGCCCAAGCGTGCGCGGCTGGCTGGATATGCTGCCCATCCGACCGCCAGAGGTGCCCGGACACATAGCGCGCCGGGTGACCCAGCACCCGCGCCGCCGCGAGGAACACGTGGGCATGATCCTGACAGACGCCATGCCCGTCCGAAAAAGTGGAGGCCGCGTCGCGATGCGGATTGCCGTCCGCCGCGTCGAAACGCAGGCGGTGATAGAGCGCGCCGCACAGGCCGTGCAGGCGCGAGAGCGGATCGGCGGCGCTTTCCGCGATGTCGTGCGCGAAGCTGGTGATCGCGGCGTCGGCGATCGTCTGCGGCGTCGGCCTCAGGAACATCTCGACCGGCAGCGGTTCCATGGCGCCCTGCACCATGCCGGCCTTGTTCTCGGTCAGCACCTCGCCGCCGACGGTGAGCGCGATCCGGTCGATCGGGCCGTCAACGTAGAGCATCGTCACTTCGTTGCCATAGCCGTCGCGGCTGCGCTTCAGCCGGGCGTCGCAATCGACCTCGACATGCCAGTCGACCACCGCCTGCCCGTCGAAGCTCGGCGGGGTCACGCGCAGCAGCTGAACCAGCCGGCGCTGCGGCTGGCTGAACTCGTAATGGGTGCGGTGCTCGATCCTCAGGCGCATCAGGAAAACCGGAATTGCTGGCCGATGGCGGCATCGAGCCGCGCATTGTCGGCGATGAAACCGCGCAGGAACTCGTGCAGGCCGCCGGAGATGATGCCGTTGACGGTGGAGCGGTTGAGCATCAGCTGGCGCGTGCGGGCCATGCGATCGGCCTCGCCCTGCCGCCCCAGCCGCCGGCCGATGCTGGTGAGCAATTGTGCCACCTCGTCCGCCGAAGCCGCGATCGATCGGGGCATTTCGTGGCGCAGCACCAAGAGATCGACGACGTGGCCGGGCCGCAGCCCCTCGCGATACAACCAGCGATAGGCGGTGACGGCGGAGACGGTGTGGAGGATCGTCGTCCACTGATCGCGGTCGATCGGGCCGCCCACCTTCTCGCCCTCTGGTAGCAGCAGGTGATATTTGACGTCGATCAACCGCGCGGTGTTGTCCGCCCGTTCGATCGCCGCGCCCAGTCGAACGAAAAAGCTCGCCTCGTTGCGCAGCATTCGGTGGAGCGCACCCTCGAAGCCCCGCGCCTCCGCCTTCAGTTTCTCGATCATGGCGAGTGCTGCGGGCGTGCCGTCGGTGACGCGCACGTCGCGCACGAACAGCCACGCGCGGTTGATCGCCTCCCATGCCTCGCGGGTGAGCGCGGTACGCACCGACTTGGCGTTGTTGCGCGCGGCATCGAGGCAGGATCGGATCGAGCTCGGATTGTCGAGGCTGAGCGCGAGGTAGCGCCCCACCGCATCCGGGCTGACCGGCTCGCCGGTGAACCAGAAGCCATCCTCCGCCGAGACGACGGCGAGCGCGCTTTCCCACGCGCCCTCGCCCGCCGGTCTGGCGGACAGCAGATCGAGCCGGATCGTCGCCTCGATCAGGCGTGCGGTGAATTCGGCCCGCTCGACATAGCGGCCGAGCCAATAGAGCGAGGCGGCGGTGCGCGACAGCATCAGTCGGCCCCCGATCGCATCGGTGTGACCTCGGGCGCGGCGGCCTTGCACCGTCGGCGCGGACGATCGGCAAGGATCAGGCTGTCCTTGGTGCCGCCCCCTGGCTGGATTCACCACCAGCGAGCCTTCGCGCAAAGCCACGCGGGTGAGGCCGCCCGGCACGATCCGGATGCC
>BACX01000198.1 GCA_000333335.1 Sphingomonas-like bacterium B12
TTACCGGCCGAGATGATCTCGTTCATCGTGTGGAAGAATTCCTCCTGCGTGGAATCCTTGCCGGCGATGAACTGGACGTCGTCGATCATCAACAGGTCGGCCGAACGCAGCCGCTGCTTGAAATTATGCGTGTCCTTGGCGCGCAGCGCGCCGACGAACTCGAACATGAACTTCTCGGCCGACATGTAGACGATCTTCGCCTTCGGTACGCGGCGGCGATATTCGTGGCCGATCGCGTGCATCAGGTGCGTCTTGCCGAGGCCCGTGCCGCCATGGAGGAAGAGCGGGTTGAAGGTGAGCGCCCCACCTTCCGCGACGGTGCGCGCCGCGTTGTAGGCGACCTCGTTGGGCTTGCCGGTGACGAAGCTGTCGAACGTGTAGCGGCCCTCGAGCTGGATACCCTCGACGGTGCCGGTCGGCTCCTCTGTCTCGGCCGGCTCGGGCGCGGCGACGGGCGCCACGGTGAACAAAGCCGGCTTCAGCGAATCGATGCCGGCAGTGACGATCACCCGGCGAACCTGCGGCAGATGCGCGCGCCAAGCGTGGAGCAGGCGCTCGGCATAATGGGTCTCGACCCAGTTCGCCATGAACTCGGAGGGAAGCGCGATACGGACCGCACCTTCGTCCTCGTCGAATCCTGCGAGGCGCGACGGCTTCAGCCAATTGTCGAAGGTCCGCGCGCCGCAATCACGGCGCAGGCCGGTGCGGATCGATTCCCACGCCAGCTCGATCGGATCGTCGATCGTGACGTGCATCGTTCCCGCCGCTCCCACTGCCTGATTCACGCAAATCTCCCCCGTGCCCGGAAACGCCTTCCCGAGCCGCTCAAGACAAAGTTTTCCCGTTGCCGGAGACACCCCCGCGCGCCGGCCGCCGGATTGTTACAAAACCCTGATCCCCGCCGGAGTGTCGAAGCGATTCGACGTCGCCGGGAAGGTCTTTTTAGGGAGCGCCGAGGGGCGCGATCAAGCGAAGAACCGTCATTCGACTGAAATATACATGCTTGACACGCAAACCCGCCGGATTCGTCCAAAGCGCCCATTTTTTCGCGGTTTTCAGCGCGTTAATCTTTCCGATCCGAAACGGTGATAGCGCGAATCGTGGGAAAAGCTGGACTTTTGATTGTCACGTTTCCGTCATGCAAAAGGCCCGCCGATCGGGTGATCGGCGGGCCTTTGCGACCAACGTGTAACAGAAGGGATCAGCCGAGCGCGGCGACCGCCTTCGTCAAACGCGAGAACTTGCGGGCGACGGTGTTCTTGTGGAGAACGCCCTTCGACACGCCGCGCTGCATTTCCGGCTGCGCGGCCTTCAGCGCCTCGGCGGCGACGTTCTTGTCACCGGACGCGATCGCGGCCTCGACCTTCTTCACGAAGGTGCGGATGCGGCTCACGCGGTTACCGTTGATAACCTTGCGACGCTCGTTGCGACGGATCCGCTTCTTGGCCTGCGGCGTGTTCGCCATGTGTGTCCTCGAACCTGCTCAAATGGGATAGCGGCGTGGGGCACCCCGCGCCGGGAAGGCGTGCCCTCTACGCAGGTCGGGGGGATTCGTCAACCGCCCTGCGGCATTACTTCTGACAGGCCGGACAGTAGAATGTGGAGCGGCCCGAATCCACCCGCCGCGTCACCACCCCCTTGCCACAGGGGCATGGCTCCCCCTCCCGCCCGTAGACGCGGAACTGCTTGGAGAAATAGCCCAACTCGCCGTCCGGCCGGGCATAGTCGCGCAATGTCGATCCACCGGCCGCGATCGCCTCGGTCAGCACCTGCCGCGCCGCCTCGACCAGCAGCGTGCGTTTCGGACCCGTGAGCTTTCCCGCCTCGCGCGTGGGCGCGATGCGCGCGATGTTGAGCGCCTCACATACATAGATGTTGCCCAGCCCCGCCACGATGCGCTGATCGAGCAACATCGCCTTGATCGGGGCGAATCTCCCCTTCAGCGCGTCGCCCAGCTGAGCGGCGTTGAAATCGGCCGACAGCGGCTCCGGCCCCAGCGCCTTGAACGGCGCCCAATCGGGCAGCGCTTCGGTCGGCATCAGATCGACCGAACCGAAGCGGCGTGGGTCCATCAACGACAGGCGCCGCCCCTCGCCGGTCTCGATCACGAGATGGTCGTGCGTACCGATCTCCTCCGGATCGACCCGCCAGCGGCCCGACATGCCGAGATGAAACACCATCGTGTCCCCACGATCGGTGTGGACGAGGCCGTATTTGGCCCGCCGCCCCAGCCCCGTCACCCGCGCGCGGTCAGCCGCTGGCGCAGATCGTGCGGGAAAGGCGCGGCGCAGATCGCGCGGGCGCGGCTCGACGCGGGTCAGCACGCGGCCGGCGAGCACGCTCTCCAGCCCGCGCACAGTGGTTTCGACTTCGGGAAGTTCGGGCATATCGGTTTAGAGAGCTAGGATCGAATTGCGCCCTCCACAAGCGGCCGCTAAGCGCTTCGCCATGAGCAGCGATACCGTCTCGTTCGGCTACAGCGAGGTAGCCCCCGAAGAAAAGACCCGCATGGTGGGCGACGTCTTCGCCAAGGTGGCCAAGCGCTACGACATCATGAACGACGCGATGTCCGGCGGTCTCCACCGGCTGTGGAAGGATCAGTTCGTCGCCCGCGTGAAACCGCGCGAAGGCGAGCAGATTCTCGACATGGCGGGCGGCACCGGCGACATCGCCTTCCGCATGGCGCGCAAGGGTGCCGAGATCACCGTATCGGACATCAACCCGAACATGCTCGAAGTCGGCATGGAACGGGCAAGCAAGAAGGGCATCGAGGGCCTGATCTGGTCCGAGCAGAATGCCGAAACGCTGACCTTCTCCGACAAGGCCTTCGACGCCTATACGATCGCGTTCGGCATCCGGAACGTCACCGACATCCCCAAGGCGCTGCGCGAGGCGCATCGCGTGCTGAAGCGCGGCGGGCGCTTCTACTGCCTGGAGTTCTCGACCACCACCTGGCCGGGCTTCAAGGAGGTGTACGACGCCTATTCGCACAAGCTCGTCCCCCGGCTCGGCAAGCTGATCGCCGACGATGAGGACAGCTATCGCTACCTGATCGAATCGATCCGCCGCTTCCCCGACATGCCGACCTTCAAGGCGATGATCGGCGAGGCCGGCTTCGTGAACGCGAAGGTCGAGCCGATCCTCGGCGGTCTGGTGGCGATTCACAGCGGCTGGAAGATTTGACCTCCTCAGCCGTTCACCTCGCCCGGCTGCTGCGCTGGGGGCGTACCCTCGCCCGTCACGGCGCACTGACCGGTATCGAACGCGATCCGCTGACTCCGACGCCGCTGAAGCGGCTGGTCAGGATCGCCCGCTTCGGCGCACGCGTCCCCAAGGAGCCCCGCTACGCCGATGCGCTGGAAGCGATCGGGCCGGCCGCGATCAAGTTCGGGCAGGCGCTCGCCACCCGCCCCGATCTGGTCGGCGAGGCTGCGGCGATCGATCTCTACCGACTGCAGGACGCTCTGCCCCCGGTCCCCTTCCCGCTGATCCGCGCCTCGATCGAGCAATCGCTCGGCCGACCGCTTGAACAGTTCTTCTCCAGTATCGACGAGGCGCCCGTCGGCGCCGCCTCGATCGCGCAGGTCCACCGCGCCGTCACCACCGAGGGCCGCGAGGTCGCGGTGAAGGTGCTGCGCCCCGGCGTCGAGCAGGATTTCGCCCGCTCCATCGACACCTACGAATGGGCCGCGGCCCAGGCCGAGCATATGGGCGGCGAGATCGGTCGCCTGCGCCCGCGCCTCGTCGTCGCGACCTTCAAGCAATGGACCGCGCGCGAGCTGGACCTGCGCCGCGAGGCCGCCTCCGCCTCGGAACTGGCGCGCGGAATGCTGGCGGAGCCGGGCTTCCACGTGCCGACGATCGACTGGCAGCGCACCGCACGCCGGGTGCTGACGCTCGAATGGCTGGACGGCGTGAAGCTTTCCGACATGGCGGGCCTCGAAGCCGCCGGGCACGATCGCAAGGCGCTCGCCGCGACGCTCGTCCGCGTGTTCCTCCGGCAGGCGATCGCGGAGGGTTTCTTCCACGCCGATCTCCACCAGGGCAATCTCTTCGCGTTGCCCGACGGCCGCATCGCTGCGATCGACTTCGGCATCATGGGCCGGATCAACCGGCAGGCGCGCGTCTGGCTCGCCGAAATCCTGCACGGGCTTATCACCGGTAATTACCGCCGCGTCGCCGAAATCCATTTCGAGGCGGGCTACGTGCCGGCCCATCACAATCTCGACGAGTTCGCGACCGCGTTGCGTGCGGTGGGCGAGCCGATCCGCGGCCTGCCGGTCAAGGACATCTCGATCGGGCAGATGCTCGACGGCCTGTTCTCGATCACGCGCGATTTCGACATGCCGGTGCAGCCGCATCTGCTACTGCTCCAAAAGACGATGGTGATGGTGGAGGGGGTCGCGACCGGCCTCGATCCCGACATCAACATGTGGGACGTCGCCGCCCCCTTCGTCGGCGAATGGCTGCGCGGCGAACTGGGGCCGGAGGCGTTCCTCGCCGACCGGGTCCATGAGATCGCCCGCCTCGTCCGTCGCATCCCCGATCTGCTGGAGCGGATCGACCACGCCTTCCCGCATCCCGGCGCCGCGCCCCCGCCGCCGCCGCTTCCCGAGGTGCAACTGGTGCGGGTCGGCGGCGGGTGGCGCTATGGCGTCGTCGCGGTGCTGGCGGCCGCCATCGGCGCGTTGCTGATGCATCTGATCGGATGAGCGGGCCGGCATCCCGCGAGTTCCGGTCGCGCCGGCTACGGCTGCATTATCTCGAATGGGGGCATGAGGACGCGCCCACGATCATCCTCGTTCATGGCGGCAACGACCATGCCCGCAGCTGGGATTTCGTCGCCGATCGCCTGCGCGGGGACTATCGCATCCTTGCGCCGGACCTGCGCGGCCATGGCGACAGCGACTGGTCGCCGGACGGCCATTATTCGCTGACCGCAAACGCGATCGACCTCGCCGAACTGATCCGCCATGAACGGCTCGCGCCGGCCACCATCGTCGCCCATTCCTATGGGGCGATGACGGCGCTCCACCATGCGACGCTGTTTCCGGAACAGGTCGCGCGCCTCGTCGCGATCGAGGGGATCGTCACCCGTTCGCACACTGACGAAACCGTGCGCGATCGCATCCGTACCCATTATGACCGGCAGCGCACCTTCATCGGCAAGACGCCTCCGCGCTACGCGACGATCGAGGATGCCGCCGCGCGCATGAAGGTCACCAATCCGCGCCTCTCGGCCGAGATGGCGCACCACCTCGCATTGCACGGAACCAGGCCGAGCGCGGATGGCGGCCATAGCTGGAAGTTCGATCCGCTGGTCCGCCTTCGCACGCCGATCGATCTGTCGCCGGAGGAGGAATTCGGGCTGTACGCGCAGATCGCCTGCCCCGTGCTGATGCTCCAGGGCAACGAAAGCACGTTCCGGATCGATCCGGACGACGCGCGCGCCGGTGCCATCCCCGACGGGCGTCTGGTGACGCTGGAAGGCGCCGGCCACTGGGTCCAGCACGATCGGCTGGACGGCGTGGTCGAGGCGATACGGGGTTTCCTCAGTCCGGCATGAAGGGCGGATCGGGGATCGTCGCCCGCGCCTCGTTCAGCATCAGCGACCAGCGCGCCGAGAGATCGTTGAAATAAGGGTCGTCCACGCCGATGCGCCGCTCGGTGATCGGCTGCGACGCATCCGCCGGCACGATTACGACGTCGAGCGGCTTGCCCACCGCCAGGTGGACCGCAGCGTCGAATCGAAGAGATCAGCCCGCCTCA
>BACX01000197.1 GCA_000333335.1 Sphingomonas-like bacterium B12
CGAGGGATTTGGGCAGAGGGGCGGGGGCGCCGTTCAGCGCACGCCCGCCAGCCAGCCGATCAGCACATAGGCGATGATGCCCGGCAGGCCGAGGCCGAGGATGGTCAGCAGCACCAGCGCCGCGCGGACGAGGCCGACATCGGTGCCGGACCAGTCCGCGAAGCCCCGGCATACGCCGAGCCACAGGCCTTGGCGGCGGTCGATCACGAAACGATTGGACATGGAAGGTCTCCGGTCTCGCGGGACTTAGAGGTGGAACAGCGCAGCGCTCGCTGAGGTGGCGGGCAGGACGGCGGCGGCGACCAGCACGGCCGAGCAGAACACCGCACCGGCGGCCGAAACGAGCGTCTCACGGACGGACGAGAAGGTAAGATCGAACATGGTCTGTCTCCTGATATGTCGGTCCCGACCGGTGATCGGCGGGATGCCGGTACGTCTGCAGGGGGCGTGCCAAGTTCGAAAAATGGCGGATTTGTGGGGTTCCCGAAGTGACGAGATAATCTCGTCCGGAAATTCGCGCCATGCAGAAGCAAAAATCGCGGAAGGTTGGTATTTTTTTTCATCGCTGTTCGCAGGCGAGAATTTCGCCGCCCATTGGCCAAACCCCACACCCCACCTATGTTGCGCGCCATGCCACCCGATCAGCCGGGCGGAGCGCAGGTGAACCGGGAGGCCGGCTTCGCGCTGCTCCGCCGTTTCCTGCCCTATCTCTGGCCCGCGACCGCGCCGATGCTGCGCGCGCGCGTCGTCGCCTCACTGCTGCTCGTCGTCGCCTCCAAGGTGGTGCAGGTCTATGGCGCGGCTTTCGCGCTGAAGGCTGTGATCGACCATATCGCCATCGGCGATCGCGGCACAGCGACCCTGATCGCGCTGATGGCGACCGGCTATGCGGCGGCGCGCTTCGGCGGAACCCTGTTCGACAATCTGCGCAATGCGATCTTCGAGCGGGTCGGCCAGACCGCGACGCTGCAGCTGGCGGCGTCCGTCTTCCGTCACCTCCACCAGCTTTCGCTGCGCTTCCACCTGACGCGGCGGACGGGTGCCGTCACCAAGGTGATCGAGCGCGGTACCAAAAGCATCGACACGATGCTCTACTTCATGCTGTTCAACATCGCGCCGACCGTGCTCGAACTGGCGATGGTGCTGCAGGTGTTCGGCAGCCATTTCGGCCTGTGGCTGGTCGCCGGCACGCTGGTGATGGTGGCCGTCTACATCTGGTTCACCCGCGTGGTGACCGACTGGCGCAATGCGCTGCGGATGCGGATGAACGACCTCGACACCGGCGCGATGGCGCATGCGGTGGATTCGCTGCTGAATTTCGAGACGGTGAAGTATTTCACCGCCGAGGATCGCGAGGCGGCGCGCTACGATCGCGCTATCGCGGCTTATTCCGATGCGGCGGTGAAGAACGAGACGTCGCTTGCCTGGCTCAACATCGGGCAGGCGCTGATCACCAACGCGATGATGGCGGGCGGCATGGTGCTGGTCATCTACGGCTGGCAGGCGCGCCAATTCTCGCCGGGCGACGTGATGCTGGTGAGCACGCTGTTGTCGCAGCTGTTCCGCCCGCTCGACATGCTGGGCATGGTCTATCGCACGATCCGGCAAGGCCTGATCGACATGGCCGCAATGTTCGACCTGATCGATACGGACGCCGAGGTGGTCGATGCGCCGGATGCGACGCCGCTGGCGGTCTCCGGCGGGCATGTCCGCTTCGAGGACGTGCGCTTCGGCTATGAGGGCGAGCGACCGATCCTGAAGGGCATCGACATCGACGTGGCCGCCGGCAGCACGCTCGCCATCGTCGGCCCGTCGGGCGCGGGCAAGTCGACGATCGCCCGGCTTCTCTATCGCTTCTACGATCTCTCCGGCGGCCGCATCACGATCGACGGGCAGGACATCGCCCACGTCACGCAGCAATCGCTGCGTGCGAGCATCGGGATCGTCCCACAGGACACGGTGCTGTTCAACGACACGATCGGCTACAATATCGGCTATGGCCGTGCCGGCGCGACGGCGGAGGAGATCCGGGGAGCCGCGAAGGGCGCCGCGATCGATCGCTTCATCGAGAGCCTGCCGCAGGGTTACGAATCCGAAGTCGGCGAGCGCGGCCTCAAGCTGTCGGGCGGCGAGAAGCAGCGCGTCGCGATCGCGCGGACCTTGCTCAAGGATCCACCGCTGCTGATCCTCGACGAGGCGACCAGCGCGCTCGACAGCCGCACCGAGGCGGAGATCCTCGACACGCTGGGCGCCGTTTCCGCGCGACGGACCACCATCACGATCGCGCACCGCCTTTCGACGATCGTCGATGCCGACCAGATCGTGGTGCTCGACGCCGGCCGCGTCGCCGAGCGCGGCACCCATGCCGAGCTGATGGCGCGGGACGGCCTCTATGCCGAGATGTGGGCGCGCCAGGCGGCCGAGCGCGAGGCCGGCGAGGCGCTGGCGGCGGAGTGAAGCACTCCGCTTGATCGCCGCTGCAACAGGTGTAGCATCCTCCTAAAACAGCGGGAGGGGTGCTGTGGCGGTATCGATGACGATGGTGGGGTTGGCCATGTTGCAGGCCGCGACGGTCGTGCCGCCCGCCGCGACGCCCCCGGCACCCTCGCCGCTCGATCCTGCCGCTCTGCCCTCGCCGTTGCCGGTCGATGCCAGTACCGTACCCGGCACGCCGGCCAGCACCGCCGTCAAGCTGCGCGAGGTGGATACGCGCATGACCGTGCCGGTGCTGGTCAACGGCAAGGGGCCGTATCGCTTCATCGTGGACAGCGGAGCGACGCGCACCGTCATCTCCAGCGCCCTCGCCGCCGAACTCGGCCTGCCGTCCGCCGGCAACGTGCCGCTGCACAGCGTCGGCGGCGAGAGCACGGTGCCGGCGGTCCACATCGATTCGCTCTATGTCGGCGCTCTGCCCGCGAAGGAACTGGTGGCGCCGGTACTGGACGAAGCCAATCTCGGCGGCCTCGGCATCCTCGGCATCGATACGCTGAAGGGCAAGAAGGTGGTGATCGATCTCGTTCACCACGCCATGTCGGTGGAGCCGGCCGACAAATATGTCCAGCCGGCCCGGCCCAACGAGATCGTCGTGACGGCGCGCAGTCGCCTGGGTCAGCTCGTCCTCGCCGATGCCGATGCGGCGGGGCAGAAGGTGTATGCGATCGTCGATACCGGCAGCATGGTGACGCTCGGCAACCTGACGCTCAGGGACAAGCTGGTCCGCCGCAAGCGCGCCGAGCCGCAGCAGGTGACGATCACCGACGTCACCGGGCGCAAGATCGTGGCGAGCTATGCGCCGATCAACGATTTGCGGCTGGGCGATTTCCACATGCGCAACGTCGTCGTCGCGTTCGACGATGCCCATGCCTTCGATCGCTTCGGCCTGTCGAACAAGCCGGCGATGCTGCTCGGCATGGACATGATGCAGGCGTTCAGCCGCGTCTCGATCGATTTCGCCCGCCGGAAAGTGCGGCTGATGCGGCCCGAGGATCCGGATAGCGGGCCGGCGATCCACCTCGATACCGGAGGCTGAGCGCGATCAGGCGCCCTTGCGCGTCTCCCCGAAGCGGAAGCCGACCCAGAGCGTGCGCGGGGTCGCGCGCTCGATGATGTCGGCGCCGGAAATCCCCGCCTCGACCCGCGTGTTGGTGACGTTCTCGCCGCGCAGCTCGATGGCGAAATCGTGGGTGACCGGCACCAGAGCGGTCGCGTCGAGCGTCACCGCGCCCTTCAGCGTCTCCGTATTCTGGTCGTCCTCGAACTGCGGGCCGATGTAGCGCAAGGTCGCGGAGATGTCGGCGAAGCGCTGCACCCAGCCGAGCGTCGCCGAGGCGGAGTGCTTCGCCGTCTGCGCGGGGCGCAGGCCGTCGATCGGCGTGTCCGAACGGACATGCGCGTCGGTATAGGCGTAGGAGGCGGAGAGCCGCCACGCGCCCAGTGTCAGCCGCGCGTCCAGTTCCACGCCCTTGGAGTTCACCGCGTTCAGGTTCTGCCGCTGGAGGCAGCGCCCGATCGCGGCGAGACCGGGACAGAGCGTCGCGCGTCCCGCGCCGGTGATGGTGACGTTGCCGATCGCATCGTCCAGCCGGTTGACGAAGCCGGTCGCGGCGAGGTGGAGATTGGGCAGCGGATCGAAATCGACGCCGGCATCGACGCCTTTCAGTCGCTCAGGGCTGAGCGTGGCATTGGCGACGGTCGAATCGTTGCCGACGCGGAAAGGCCGGTAGAGTTCGTTGAGCGTCGGCAGTCGCCAGCCGAGATAGGCGGCGCCGCGCAGCGTCACCGCGCCGTCGCCCGGCTTCCAGGCGATGCCGCCGCGTCCCGTCGGCCGCCAGCCGGAGCGGTCCGGATATTGGCGGCTGCTCGCCAGCGGGCCGGTGGCGAAGCTCGACTGGTGGAGGAAGCCGTCCATGATCCGCCAGCGGTCGATGCGGCCTCCGGCGGTGAGAGTGAGGCCGTCGATCGGCTCGGCGCTGGCTTCGGCGAAGCCGCCGACGGTCAATTCGTGCCCGCCCGCCTCGCGATGGTTGGAGGGCGCGCCGGCGACGTACTGATAAAGCTCGTCGGTCTCTCCGGTGACGTAGCGGGTGTCGGCGCCGATCCGGAGCTGGATATGCTCGCCGGTCGGCGGGCGCACCTCGATGCGGCCACCGAGGCCGGTCGACGGCACGCTATATTGATCCAGTGTCTGGGTTGCGGTGTCGCGCGCCGCATCGATCGAGGCGAAGCCCGCCGAGAAACCGCGCATCTGGATATAAGCCAGTGCCTCATAGCCCCATGGGCCGTGGCCGACGAGACGCAGGCTGGCGTCCGCGCCCTTGGTATCGTTGGGCTGGAAGGGGGTGCCGCGCGTCCGATGGTCGGTGAAGAGCAGGCCGGACGCCTGCAGCTCGCTCGATCCCCAGACCGGGAAAACCGCCCGGCCCGAAAGGCTGAACTGGCGATAGGGGGCCGGCTCGTCGACCGGTCCGCGATCCTGCTTGATGATCGGCACGAAGCCGTCGCCCCGCGCGTAGCTGGCCGAAAGGAAGCCGTAGCCGCCACCCATCGTGCTGGAGACACCGGCATGGGCATCGACCGAGTTGCGGCTGCCATAGGCGGCATCCGCCCACACCGGCGGAAGCTGGTTCGGCCCGGCGCTGCTGAGTTCGATCGTGCCGGCCAGCGCGCCGGGGCCGAACGCGCCCGTGCCGCCGCCGCGCGTGACGCGGACGAGGCCGAGCCGTTCGGGATCGATCGCGTCGAAGCTCAGCCAGCCGCCGAATGGATCGGTGAAGGGTACGCCGTCGAGCGTCACCAGCGCGCGAGACGATGCGTTGCCGCCAAGGCCGCGCAAGGTCGCGCCCTGACTGGTCGGCTGGGCGGAGCGCGAATCCGATCGGCGGAACTGGGCGAAGCCGGCGACGTCGCGCAGCACATCCTCCAGCCGTCCGCTGGCGACGCCCTGCAACCTGTCGCGGTCTATCGTGGCGACGTCGTAGGCGGCGTCGCCCGCCGGCTGCGGCAGGCTGGCGCCGGTGACGATGATCTCCGGCGGTAGCGACTGGGCGAAGGCGGGCATCGCCCCGGTGGCGGCGAGGAGCAGGGCGAAGCGGCGCATGATCATGCCTGTGGCATAGCGCTTCGTTTCTGTCCCGCATCATTGTCCCTTGGGTCGCTCCCGTGGCATCGGGTGCGGATGGGAAATCGTCTCCTCGTCGCCGGTACGCTGTTGATGCTAGCCGGGTTGCTGCTGTGGTGGGCGGCGCCGGTCGATCTCGCCATCCATCATGCGGCGGGGCTGGCGCGGCAGGGTTGGGCGGCGCGGCAGGCCTTGTGGTTCACCTCGCTCGGCGGGCTGCTGGTGATGGGACCGGTTGCGCTGCTCGCTGCGGGCTGGCTGTTATGGCGGCGGCGTAAGGACGAAGCCGTGTGGCTGGTGCTGACCATCGCGAGCGGGCGGCTGGTGGTGGAGGGCGTGAAGCTCCTCGTCCAGCGCCCGCGCCCGCCGATCGCGGACCGGCTGGAGCTGGTGACCTCGTGGAGCTTCCCCAGCTCGCACAGCGCGGGGACGATGATAACCTGCGTCGCGCTGGCGATGCTGTGGGGGCGCCCGGCGGGATGGATCGCGGCGCTGATCGCGGCCGGGGCGATCGGCTGGAGCCGAGTCGCGCTCGGCGTCCACTGGCCGAGCGACGTGCTGGCCGGCTGGGGTTTCGGCCTGCTGTGGGTCGGGGCGGCCTCGCGATGGAGGCCGCCCCTCTCCGCCTAGCCTGCGTGACTGGCGAGCGCCGCCAGCAGCAGCAGGGCTACGATGTTGGTGATCTTGATCATCGGGTTCACCGCCGGACCGGCGGTGTCCTTGTAGGGATCGCCCACGGTGTCGCCGGTGACGGCGGCCTTGTGGGCTTCGGAGCCCTTGCCGCCGTAATTGCCATCCTCGATGAACTTCTTGGCATTGTCCCACGCGCCGCCGCCGGACGTCATCGAGAGCGCCACGAACAGACCCGAGACGATCACGCCGAGCAGCAGCGCGCCCAATGCCGCGAAGCCGTTCTCCGGGCCCGCGACGAGGCGGATGACGAAGAACACCACGATCGGCGCCAGCACCGGCAGTAGCGACGGAATGATCATCTCGCGGATCGCCGCGCGCGTCACGAGATCGACGGTGCGCGCGTAATTGGGCCGCGCCGTCCCCTCCATGATGCCCGGATTGTCGCGGAACTGCGCGCGCACCTCTTCCACCACCGCGCCGGCCGCACGGCCGACGGCGGTCATGCCGAAGGCGCCGAACAGATAGGGGAGCAGCGCGCCGAGCAGCAGCCCGACGATCACGTACGGATTGCTCAGCGAGAAATCGACGGGAGGCCGGGAAG
>BACX01000196.1 GCA_000333335.1 Sphingomonas-like bacterium B12
CGCCCAGCTCATCGCCTCCCACAATTCGTCCATCGTGCCGGTGCCGCCTGGTATGGTGACGAAGCCGTCGGACAGATCGGTGAAGGCCTGCTTCCTCTGGTGCATCGTCTCGACGACATGCAACTCGGTGCAGCCCTTGTGCGCGACCTCGGCATCGACCAGCGCGGACGGGATCACCCCGATCACCTCGCCGCCTGCCTCCAGACAGGCATCGGCCACCGCCCCCATCAACCCGAGCCGCCCGCCGCCATAGACGAGGCCGATGCCGCGCTCGGCGAACGCCCGCCCGACTTCGCGCGCGCTGGCGACGTAGCGGGGATCGCTCGGGGTGGCGGAGCCGCAATAGACGGCGAGACGCTTCACTGAGCGGCATGGCCATGGGCGGCGCGAATATGGCCGGCATGGACATGAAGGGCATGGACCATGGCGCGATGGACATGTCCGCCATGCACATGGGGATGCGGGACGGGCGCAACGCGCCTTCGGTGCCGCTGGGGCCGGGCGTGCAGACGATCTCGCCCATGCCGGCCGATCGCACCGGCGAGCCGGGGCAGGGGCTGGCGAATGTCGGGCACAAGGTTCTCGTCTACCGCGATCTCGCCGCGATCGACCGCAATCCGGATGCGCGCGCGCCGTCGCGGGCGATGCGCATCCACCTCACCGGCAACATGGAACGCTATATGTGGGCGTTCGACGGGAAGAAGCTGAGCGAGGTGAAGGATCCGATCCCGTTCCGCGCCGGCGAGCGCGTGCGGATCACGCTGGTCAACGATACGATGATGAACCACCCGATTCACCTGCACGGCCATTTCTTCGAATTGGTGACCGGCCATGGCGATCATGCGCCGCGCAAGCATACGGTGAACGTGCAGCCGGGGGGGACGGTGACCTTCGATCTCACCGCCGATGCGGTGGGCGACTGGGCTTTCCACTGCCACATGCTCTACCACATGCACGCGGGCATGATGCAGATCGTCTCCGTGCGGCCGGACGTCGCATGATGCGGGCGCTGTGCCTCGCCTCCGCCGGTTGCCTGCTCGCCGGGCCGCTCGCGGCGCAGTCGATGCAGGGGATGGACATGCCGGGCATGGACATGTCCGCGCATCATCACATGGCGACGCCGCCCAAGCCGGCCGCCAAAAAGCCGCCGGTCAAGCCGAAGGCTCCCCCGGCGGCGCGGCCGAAGCCGCACGCCGCCATGCATGACATGGCGCCGCCCGCGCATGATCATGCCGGGCCGGCACCCGCGCCGATGGATATGTCCATGCCGATGGCTGCGGGCGATGCGTCCGCCGCGCCGACGGCATCGGGAACGGACCTGTCGGCGGGGCAGGCGGTGCCGCCTCCGCCGCCCGCCGACCATGCCGCCGATGCCGTCTATGGAGCGGGCGCGATGGCGGCGTCGCGCATGGCTGTGCATCACGATCATGGCGGGATGACCACGCACCTCGTGATATTCAACCTCGCCGAGGCGCAGGTCCGCGACGGGCGTGACGGCTATCGCTGGGATGCCGAGGGCTGGTGGGGCGGCGACATCAACCGCTTCGTGATGAAGAGCGAGGGCGAGGGGCAGTTCGGCCGCGTAGCGGAGGGCGCCGAGGTCCAGGCGCTCTATTCGCGCGCGATTGGCCCCTATTTCGATCTGCAGGCGGGCGTGCGGCAGGATCTCGATCGCGGCCCGAAGCGCACCTATGCGGCCGTCGGCGTGAAGGCCTCGCGCCCTACATGTTCGAGACCGAGGCGACCCTGTTCCTCTCCGGCAAGGGCGACCTGCTGGCGCGGGCGGAGGCGTGGTATGATCAGCGCATCACGCAGCGGCTGGTCCTGCAGCCGCGCGTCGAGCTGAACTTCGCCGCGCAGAACGTGGCGGAACAGCGGCTGGGCGCAGGCCTCTCCACCGCCGAGCTGGGGCTTCGCCTGCGTTACGAGATCGCGCGCGAGTTCGCGCCCTATGTCGGTGTCTCGTGGGATCGCAAGGTCGGCCGGACCTCCCGCTATGCGCGCGAGGACGGCGAGGGGGCAGGCGGCGCGGCGGCGGTGTTCGGCGTGCGCGCCTGGTTCTGACGACGCGGCCTAGCGATCGGTTCGCAGGCCCTGGCACCGGGCGGCGGCGGGCACGCCGCCGTTGCGCGCCAGCCACGCGATGACGTCGGCGCGGTCGGCGCCTTCGGGCAGGCCGCCGAAGGTCATCTGCGTGCCCGGCACGGTCCGCATCGGATCGGCGAGCCAGTCGTCCAGGCGCGCGCAGGTCCATGTGCCGCCGAACGCCTTGAGCGCGCCGGTATAGCCGAATCGCTGGCTGCCGGTGGCGACCGGCCGGCCGAGCACCGCCCAGAGGTTCGGCCCGTTCCGGTCGCCCGCGCCCTCGCTCATGTTGTGGCAGGCGGCGCAGCGGTAGAAGATCTGGCGCCCATGGTCGGCATCCGCGCCGGCAAGACGCTTCGACAGGGGCGCATCGGAGGCGACGCGATGCGCCGACGCC
>BACX01000195.1 GCA_000333335.1 Sphingomonas-like bacterium B12
CCGCTCCGCCGGCCGCGATCCGGCTCGGGACGACGCCGAGGCCGCCCGAAACCTTCACCGACGACAGCAGGGCGCCCGGTTCCGCGGGGCCGCCCAGCAGCGCCGGATCGATCTCCCGCTCGTCGCGGTTGAGATCGACGCAGGCGCGCGCCATCCGCGCGACGATCGCCACCGCACCTGCCTGCACGGCATCGGCCACCAGCAGGTCTGCATGGCGATCCTCGATGGTCTCCAGCGCGTGTTGGGGTAGGCGTGCGGCCGCCAGCATCTCGGGTGGATAAAGGCGGCCCGCGTGCGGCACCGCGATGACTAGCGGCGAACGCGCGCCGACCTGTCCCAACCTGGCATAGACGCGCGGTTCCGGCGGGTGCGTGACCATGCTAATCTGCTAGGGAAGCAAGGCGCGTCGGGCAAGCGTTCGGCACTTGCCGAATCTTAACGATCGACGCGCCAGGGACGGGCCGAGCCCGTCATGGATCAAGATGGCCGGCGGGGGCGTTTGGAACGACGATGATCAGGATTCTGCTGGCTGAAGACGATAATTCGATGCGCGAGTATCTCGCCCGCGCACTGGAGAAGGTCGGCTACCACGTTACCGCGGTGGACTGCGGCACAGCGGCACTGCCGCTGCTGGAGAGCGAGCCGTTCGACCTGCTGCTCACCGACATCGTGATGCCGGAGATGGACGGCATTGAGCTCGCCCAGCGGGCCGGCCGCATCGCGCCGGACATGCGGGTGATGTTCATCACCGGCTTCGCGGCGGTGGCGCTGAAAGGCGGCATCACCCATCCCAATGCGAAGGTGCTGTCGAAGCCTTTCCACCTGCGCGATCTCGTGCTGGAAGTGGATCGAATCTTCGGTCTTGGCAGCGTCGCGGAGGGCGACCTGTAAAAAGGCGGGAAAGCCGCTTGCCATCGCCGGGGAGCATGGCTAGAGGCACCCCCCACGGGCGTGTAGCTCAGTGGTAGAGCACTGTGTTGACATCGCAGGGGTCGCAAGTTCAATCCTTGCCACGCCCACCAGATCAAGCCTCGGAAGACTTCGGTTTTCCGGGGCTTTTTCATGTCCGGCCGAACCGCTTCCCTCGCTGTGCGCGTTCGCATAATGGGGGCCGATGTTATGCGGGAGCAGGCCGGGGATGAGGTGCCTATCGTGATCGAGCCGGGGCGTCGCGACATCCTGACGGCCGGGGGGCTGGGCCTGCTCTCCACCCTTCTGCCGGCCTGGGCCGCACCCGTATCCGCCGGCCTGCCCGCACCGCTTCCCGGCGTATCGGGCACCGACATCACGCTGCGTGTCGCGCATCGCATGTTGCGGGTGGATGGGCGCGAGACCCATGCCATCGGCATCAACGGCACCGTGCCCGGCCCGCTGATCCGCCTGCGCGAAGGGCAGGACGTCCGCTTGACCGTCATCAACGACCTGCCGGACGAGGATACGTCGATCCACTGGCACGGGCTGCTCGTACCCTTTCAGATGGATGGCGTGCCGGGGATCAGCTTTCCCGGCATCAAGGCGGGGCAGCGCTTCACCTATGCGTTTCCGGTGCGCCAGTCCGGCACCTACTGGTATCACAGCCACTCGGGGCTGCAGGAGCAGGAGGGCCATTACGGGCCGATCGTGATCGATCCCGCCGGCGAGGATCCGATCGCTTATGATCGCGAGCATGTGATCGTGCTGTCCGATCACAGCGCGATGCACCCGCACATGATCTTCGAGCGGCTGAAGCAGCAGGGCGGCTATTTCAACTATCAGAAGCAGACGCTGGCCGGCCTGATCGCCGGGCGCGACCAGAAGGCGGCGGATCGCCTCCAATGGGGCGGGATGCGGATGGACCCGACCGACATTTCGGACGTCACCGGATCGGCCTACCATTATCTCGTCAACGGCCTCGGCCCGACGGATAATTGGACCGGCCTGTTCCGCCCCGGCGAGCGGGTGCGGCTGCGCGTCATCAATGCGTCGGCGATGACGATCTTCAATGTGCGCATCCCCGGCCTGCCGCTCACCATCGTCGCGGCGGACGGATGCGCGGTGCGGCCCGTCACGGTCGACGAGTTCCAGATCGCCAATGCCGAGACGTTCGACGTGATCGTCACCCCGGCGGACGACCGCGCTTATGGCCTCGTCGCCGAGACGATCGACCGGTCGGGCATGGCTTTCGCCACTTTTGCCCCCCGGCCGGGCCTTGCCGCCTCGCCGCCGCCGCTCCGCACCCGCCCCA
>BACX01000194.1 GCA_000333335.1 Sphingomonas-like bacterium B12
TACCGAGCAGGGCTCGGTCGAGCTGCGCTGCCGCAAGCAGGGTGACAAGGTGCGGATCGAGGTGGTCGACACCGGCATCGGCATCGCCCCCGAGCATCACGCGACCATCTTCGAGGAATTCCGCCGGCTGGACGACAGCGGCCGCGCGCGCGGCATGGGCCTCGGCCTCGCCATCGTGCAGCGCGCGGCGCGGATGCTCGATATCCGGATCCGGCTAAAGTCGCGCCCCGGCGAAGGTTCGACCTTCAGCCTTTCGCTTCCGACGACCGTCGCGCAGGAACTGCGCCCGGCCCCCACGCCCGGCACCCGTCGGCGCGGCAGCGGCGAGCAGGCGGTGCTCGTGATCGACAACGAGGCAGCAATCCTCGAAGGCATGGCCGCGATGCTCGGCGGCTGGGGTTATCCGGTGCGCGGCGTGCGCGACGGCGCCGAGGCGATGGCGGCGATCGGCGGCGGCTTCGTGCCGGACATCGTGATCGCCGACTATCATCTCGACAATGGAGAGACGGGCGATGCGACGGTGCGGCTCGTACGCCAGGCGCTGGGCCGGCAGATCCCGGCGATCGTGATTACCGCGGACCGTACCCCGGAACTGCGCGATCAGCTCGCCGCCGAGGGCTTCGATCTGCTCAACAAGCCGGTGAAGCCGGCGCAGCTCAGGGCACTGCTGAGCCGGCCGGTGGGGTAAATGAAACCCGTTCGCCCTGAGGGCGGTGCAAAGGAGCTAGTGCCGCTTCGCACCGTCGCCGTGGAAACCGACCTTGTTGACCAGGATCACCGCCTGCGTGCGGCTGAACACCCGGAGCTTGGTGAGGATCGCCGAAACGTGCGCCTTCACCGTCGTCATCGAGACATCCAGCTCATAGGCGATCTGCTTGTTGAGCTTGCCC
>BACX01000193.1 GCA_000333335.1 Sphingomonas-like bacterium B12
CCTTCTTGTGTGGCGGATGTTCCTCCTGCATCCGGGCCGCCGCACCTCTGGGTGCCTCGCCTTCGAGCGGTCGGCGAGGCTTGGTGCGGTCGGCCCGGATGGTCGCCAGCCTGACGTCTGGGGCTTACGCGCGGGTTGCCCTTCCGTAAGGAAGTGTTTCCCGCGCGCTGTCAGGCCGCGAGTCCTCGAAGGCGCCCTTTCTCGCCTGCGAGATCGATGCGCATGCCCGCCGCCCGGCGCCGTTGCAGCCAGTCGTTGAGCATTTCCGCACTCGTGTGGTCGATCGCCGAGAGGCGACCGACATGAAGGGTAAGCGCCTTGTCCTGCGGCACGGCTTCGAGCGCCTTGGTGAGCTTGGGCAGCGTCACGAAGGTGGCGGCGCCGTGCAGCTCCATATGATGCCCCTCGGCATCGTCGCGGCGCTGGTGGACGTGGACGCCGAGCTTGAGCCTGCGGACATGCGGGATCAGTTCCAGCAGCGAGAGGCCGAGGCCGACGAGCACGCCGGTGAGCAGGTCTTCCGCCACCACGGTGATCAGGGTCGCCGCCCAGATGAAGGCGGGCAGCGGGCCGTAGCGGTGGAACAGGTGCTTCACATGGCTGAGGCTGACGAGCCGGATCCCGGTGACGACGAGGATGCCGCCCAGCGCCGCCATCGGGATCTCGCGCAGCAGCCACGGCAGCAGCGCCACGAAGCCGAGGATCCAGGTGCCGTGCAGGATGGTCGAGAGGCGCGAGGTCGCGCCCGCCTGCACGTTGGCCGAGGAGCGGACGATCACACCCGTGATCGGCAGCGCACCGGCGAAACCGCAGAGCAGATTGCCGACGCCCTGTGCGCGCAGTTCCTTGTCGTAATCGGTGCGCACGCCATCGTGCATCTTGTCGACGGCCGCGGCCGACAGCAGCGTCTCGGCGCTGGCGATGAAGGCGATGGCAAGCGCCGTCGCATAGATCGCCGGGTCGCCCAGCTTCGCGAGGAAACCGCCGTCCGGCACGTCCACCGCGCTCAGGATGTTGCTCGGCACCACCACACGGGTGACGTCGAGACCGGCGAACCAGGCAACCAGCGTCGCCGACACGACGCCGACGAGCGCGCCCGGCACCAGCTTCATCGAGGCGGGGCGGAACTTCTCCCAGCCCAGCATCGCGCCGATCGTCAGCAGGCCGATGCCGAACGCCAGTTCCGCGCCCGAGACGTCACCGGGGTGCAGGCCGAACAGGCGGCCCGGCATGGCGGAGAGGTTTTCGATGCCGCTGGCGAGCGGTTTGGCGTCGAACAGCACGTGAAACTGCCCGACGACGATCAGCACGCCGATGCCGGCGAGCATGCCGTGCACGACGGCGGGCGAGATCGCGCGGAACCAGCCGCCGAGCTTCATCACGCCGGCGGCGAACTGAATGATGCCGGCGAGCACGAGGATCGGGCCGAGCGCCGAGAGGCCCTTGTCGCGGACGATCTCGAACACGATCACGGCAAGGCCGGCGGCCGGGCCGGACACCTGCAAGGGCGACCCCGCCAGCAGACCGACGACGAGGCCGCCGATGATGCCGGTGATCAGGCCCTTTTCAGGCGCGACACCGGAGGCGACGGCGATGCCCATGCAGAGCGGCATCGCGACGAGGAAGACGACGATCGACGCGGTGAAGTCCCGCGTCGGATTGCCGCCCCCCGTCAATCTGGAGAGGAGCGCGCCCATCACTCGGCCGCCACGGCGAGCGGGAAGTCGGCGGCGAGGCGACGGCCGGCGCGTAGCGCGACCGGCAGTTCCTGCCCTTCGCGCAGCGGCACGAACTGGCCGGTCTCGCCGTCGAGGCCGAGGATCTGGCCGGCATGGATATCGACGAACCAGCCGTGCAGCGAAATCTCGCCGCGCGCGATGCCCGCCGCCACCGATGGATGGGTGCGCAGGTTGGCGAGCTGGGCGACGACATTCTCCAGGCTGATCGCGCGGACGCGGGCGGCCGGATCGAGATCGGGATAGCTCGCATCCACCACCGCGCGCGCGGCCGATCCGTGGCGCAGCCAGGCGGCGACGTTGGGGATGCTCTCCAGCGCCTCGGCGGGGCCGGCGACGCCCTTCATCGCGCCGCAGTCCGAATGGCCGCAGACGATGATCTCGCGGATGCTCAGCACCGCGACGGCATATTCGACGGTGGAGGTGACCCCGCCATTCTGCGTCGCATAGGGCGGCACGATGTTGCCGGCGTTGCGGCAGACGAACAGGTCGCCCGGCTCCGCCTGCATCACATGCTCCGGCACGATGCGCGAGTCCGCGCAGGAGATCATCAGCGCCTTGGGCGACTGGCCGTTGGTCGCCAAGTGGCCGTACAGTTCGCTGCGGCTCGAATACACGTCCTTCTCGAACCGGAAGACGCGGCCGATCAGTTCGTTCATGGGAAAGCTCCTTGGTACACCGCAGAAAGGTGCGGCATGGGCCGAGGAGATAGAGGCGCGCTTTTGCTGCGTTGCCGCGTGAATGTAAGAAAGTTTTGCCTGTTCGTTGCTGGGGCGGGAAACGAACGCAATCGCCTTTCAGATCAACGCAATGGCAGCCTCAGTTCGGCGCGCAGACCACCTTCGGGGCGGTTCGCGAGTTGCAATGTGCCCCCCTCCGCCTCCGCCGCGCGGACGACGATGGCGAGGCCGAGGCCGAGGCCCTTGGTGTTGCGGCTGCGCGCCGGATCGAGCCGCGAGAAGGGATGCAGCACCGCCTCCAGCTGATCCTCGGGGATGCCGGGGCCGTCATCGTCCACCCGCACGATCAGCGTTTCGCCGTCGATCATCGCAGACACGCGCGCGCAATGGCCGTAATGGAGCGCATTCTCGACCAGATTGCCGATCGCGCGCTTCAGCCCGACCGGGCGGACGCTCGCCTCCAGATGATCCTGCCCGACATAGGTGGCGTCCCCGCCCCGATCGGCGGCATCGTCGACGATCGTCGCGGCCATCACCGCGACATCGGTGCGTACCGGCTTCTCGGGGTCATCCTCGCCGCCAAGGAAGGACAGCAGCGAGCCGACCATCGCCTCCATCTCGGCGACGTCCGCCTCGAAGGCGCGGCGCAGCGACGGGTCGGGAATGGAATCGGTGCGCAGCTGCATCCGGGCGAGCGGCGTGCGCAGATCGTGCCCCACCGCCGCCAGCGCCTGCGTGCGATCGGTGATGAGCTGGTGGATGCGCGCCTGCATCGCGTTGAAGGCGCGGATCACGCGGCGCACCTCGGTCGGCCCCGCTTCGGGCAATGTCAGCCCGCTGCCGCGCCCGATCCGCCCGGCGGCGCGCGCCAGCATTCCCATCGGCCGCAGCGTGTGGCGGAACAGCAGCGCGCTCAGGATCAGCAACACCAGCGCCGGCAGGAAGGCGAGCAGGATGCGGTGCCAGCCGGGCTTTTCCTCCTCTTCCTCGGGCGCGGCGGCTCGGAAACGCAGCCAGGTGCCGTCCGCCAGCCGCAGCGCACCGAACAGCTGCGCGCTGCGCCCGACCGCCACCAGTTTCACACGCAAGTCGCTGCCGGCGAGGCTCGGCTCCCATTCCATCACGCGATCGAAGGCCTCGCCGCGCGTGGTGGCGTCGGGCGGCCCGAGCCGCGTCTGGCCCGCCCAGTGGATATCGTAGCGGTTGGTGGTCAGCCACGCCGCCATCGCCGGCCGCTCCGCCCAGGGCCGTTCGGACATCAGCTTGCGCGCGATGACGAGATGTTCGGCCAGCCGGTGCGCCTCGTCGTCGCGGATCAGCGCGCGGCTCGATCGCTCGTAGAGGATGGTGCTGGCGACGAACTCCACCGCCAGCGTCAGCAGCAGGATGGTGAGCAGGCGCCCGAGCAGGCCAACCGAGATCCTCAACGGCGCGACACCGCCGCGTTGAGCATGTAGCCGACGCCACGCACCGTGATGATCGGCGCCTCGCGCCCTTCACCCGACAGCTTGCGGCGCAGCCGGCTGACCAGCACGTCGACCGATCGATCCGAGCTGTCGCCCATGCGCGTGCGCGACAGCTCGATCAGCCGCTCGCGCGCGATCACGCGCTGAGCATGGTCGGCAAGCGCCACCAGCAGGTCGAACTCGGCGCCGGTCAGATCCACCACCGCCCCACCCGGCGAAAGCAGTTCGCGCCGTGGCAGGTTGAGCGTGAAGCCGTCGAACTCGGCGATGCCCTGCCCGCGCTCGGTGCGGCGATCGTCCATCCCGCCCCGGCGCAGTACCGCGCGGACGCGGGCGATCAGCTCGCGCGTGCCGAACGGCTTGGGCAGATAATCGTCGGCGCCGAGCTCCAGACCGACGACGCGATCCATCTCGCTGCCCTTGGCGCTGATGAAGATGATCGGCACCTCGCTCTCGCGACGCAGCGCGCGGCACAGATCGATGCCGCTGGTGCCCGGCAGCATGATGTCGAGCAGCACCAGATCGACCGGCCCCTGCTCCATCGCGCGCCACATTTCGGGCGCGGTCGCACAGGGGCGCACCGTATAGCCGTTTTCCTGAAGCGCCCGCGTGGTGAGCGTGCGCAGCGCCGGATCATCCTCGACCAGCACGATTGCGGGCGCGGTCATGGCCGGCCCTCCTTCTTCGCGAAAAGCAACATCGTCTCCTTATCCGGCCCCAGCGCCGGGCCAGCCCGATCTAGGGACACGCGCCACCACGCGCAGCATCAAGCGAACAGCGGACATCATTTCTTACAATCCCGTGGCGGACGGGCAAACCCCGATCCTTAGGTCAGGATCACCGAGGCATCCCGCCTCACGGAGACCCTTTCCGATGATCCGCACGAGCTTCCTCGCGGCGGCGCTGCTCCTACCGGCAGCGGCCTTCGCGCAGACCCACGAACCCGCCGGCCACGGCGCCACCGCCGGCCGCAGCCCGCACGCCGCCTATCGCCCGATCGCGGCGGATACCGGCTGCAAGACGATGCACAGCCTGCCCGGCGGCAAGCTGCCCGTCTACGGCACTCACGCCCATCCCGCCAAGTGCGCGACCGCGCAGATCGCAGCGGCCGGCGGCGCGTCCAGGCTCGCCCACGCCGAATAATCCCCCGAACCCTTCTTCCCCTTCAAGGAGAGTTACCATGCACAAGATCATTCTCGCCGCCCTGATGACCGCCGCCATTCCCGCCATCGCCAATGCCGAAGTGTCGCAGCCGCGTTCGCTGCTCGCCATGTCGCCGACGGAGTTCGCGCAGGCCACGACGCTGCAGGACGACAGGCTGGAATCGCACGCCACTTTGTCGACCGAGAAGGCGCATCGCGAAGGCTGGAAGCTGCTGAAGCCGTACGGCCACGACAACCACCTGCGCGCGATCGTCGACAAGAAGACCGGCGCGACCACCTACGAGGTGCGCCAGTCGCTCCGCTACTGGGGCCTGCAACGCGATTACACCGACGCCCACTATGTCGGCCCCAAGGGCCTGCAGAAGGTCGCGCTGAGCGAGGCGCGCCACGGCGCGGACGTCTGCCCGACGACCGAGAACAACCTCGAATGCCCGCTGTCGAAGACGATGGCGTTCCAGGTGGACGAGGCGACCATGCGCCAGATCGCGGCCAGCGGCGGCAACAGCTGGGATTTCAAGCTGAAGGACCAGACCGGCCACGACATCCGCACCGGCATCGTGCCGGCCGAAGCCGCCGGCCTGCTGCAGGCGGTGGACAGCTATCGGGCGCGCATCACCGCTTCCTGATAGCCTGCCACGACATCGGTGCCGGCGGGCGGTCCCTCTCCCACCCGTCGGTATCGACCCTCATTCCGCCCGTGCGAGAAGCGCGGGCGGAAACCGTTTCAGCCGATCTCTTCCACCTGCGGCAGATAGGCGCCGTAGCCTTCCGCCTCCATGTCGTCGCGATGGACGAAGCGGAGCGAGGCGGAGTTGATGCAGTAGCGCAGCCCGCCGCGATCGATCGGCCCGTCGGGGAAGACGTGGCCGAGATGGCTGTCGCCATGCGCCGAGCGCACCTCGGTACGGATCATGCCATGCGACACGTCGCGCAACTCGGCGACGTTGGCGGGTTCGATCGGCTTGGTGAAACTCGGCCAGCCGCAGCCGGATTCGTACTTGTCGCTGCTCGCGAACAGCGGCTCGCCCGACACGATGTCGACGTAGATACCCGGCTCCTTATTGTAGAGCAGAGCACCGGAGCCCGGCCGCTCGGTGCCGGCCTGCTGGGTGATGTGATATTGCTCGGGCGTCAGCGCCGCGATGGCTGCGTCGGTCTTGCGATAGTCGGCCATGTCCAGGTCTCCTGTTCGGAGGCCTAGATGGGGAAGCGCCCCGCCTCTGTCGAGGTCAGGGCGCGGTGCCGCGCTGGATCACCGGCTCGATGTCGGTGAAATTGGCGAGATCGGCGAGCACGCCGGGCGTCGCGTCCGACGCGAGCGCCGCGCCGATCGCATTGTCATCGGCGAAGGTCAGCACTGCGACGGCGACGGGATCGCTCCCCTCGCTCGCCGGAAAATAGGCGCGGGCCGAGCGCAGCCCGCTCGACCCCCACGCCTTTTCCACCAGCGGCAGGTGTGTCGCGACATAATAATCCCGATCGAAATGGCTGCCGCCGTCCGCCGGATAGGTCACGAACAGCAATGCCATCTTATTTCGCCTGCGCCAGCATCGGTGCCATCCGCTTGGTGGCGAGCGGCGGCAGCTTCACCGCGGCGGCGGCGGCAGCGTTGGGCGAAGCGCCCTTGCCGGCCTTCACCAGCGCGACCATCCCCATCGAATAATGCGGCTTGCACTTGATGCCGTAGAGGCCGGGCTTGGAGATGGTGAGGACATATTCCTTGCCCATCGCGCCGGCCGGCTCGCTCACGCCGTCGGGCAGCATGCCGGTGATCGGCTCGGCATTGTGGCCGCTGTCGGTCGGCACGAAATGCACCTTGTCGCCGACATTCGCCTGCACGAAGCTCGGCTCGAACACCATCATGCCCGCAGCACCCTGGTTCTTCATCTGCACGGTGATGTCCTTGGCGGTGGCCGGAACGGCCAGCATCGCACAGGCAACAGTCGCGAGCCCGAGCATCTTGATCGTCATGTAACGCCTCTCCGAGAAACGATTATCCACGAAGCGTTTTCGCCCGAGGACGAGTGCCCGCCAATTGCCCCTTGGTACAATGGCAGCGCGCGACAAGCCTTGCGACTGTGGTGGGGACGAGAAGAGCCGCGAGTCGATCGCCGGCCTTGCGAAGGAGAGCCGTCACATGTTGCAGCAAGCCCTGGAGCAGCTGAAGGGCGATGTAGTCATCCGCCCGAAATACGACAATTTCATCGGTGGCCAGTGGGTCGCCCCGGTGCGCGGCCAGTATTTCGACAATCCGTCGCCCGTCACCGGCAAGACGGTCTGCCAGATCGCGCGCGGCACCGCCGAGGATATCGAGCTGGCGCTCGACGCCGCGCACAAGGCGAAGGAGAAATGGGGCCAGGCCTCCCCGCAGGAGCGCGCCCGCGTGCTGCTGAAGATCGCCGACCGGATCGAGGAGAAGCTCGACATCCTGGCGCTGGTCGAGACGATCGACAACGGCAAGCCGATCCGCGAGACGACCAACGCCGACCTGCCGCTGGCGGTCGATCACTTCCGCTACTTCGCCGGCTGCCTGCGCGCGCAGGAAGGATCGATCGCCGAGATCGACCATGACACGGTGGCCTATCACTTCCACGAGCCGCTGGGCGTGGTCGGCCAGATCATCCCGTGGAACTTCCCGCTACTGATGGCGGTGTGGAAGCTCGCCCCCGCGCTCGCGGCAGGCAACTGCGTTGTGCTCAAGCCCGCCGAGCAGACACCGATGTCGATCATGGTGCTCATGGAGATGATCGCCGACATCGTGCCGCCGGGCGTGCTCAACGTCGTCAACGGCTTCGGCGTCGAGGCGGGCAAGCCGCTCGCGCAGAACAAGCGGATCGCCAAGATCGCCTTCACCGGCGAGACGACAACCGGCCGCCTGATCATGCAGTACGCCACGGAGAACCTGATCCCGGTGACGCTGGAGCTGGGCGGCAAATCGCCGAACATCTTCTTCGCCGACGTGATGGCCGAGGATGACGACTTCTTCGACAAGGCGCTCGAAGGCTTCGCGATGTTCGCACTCAACCAGGGCGAGGTCTGCACGTGCCCGAGCCGCGCGCTGGTGCACGAGAGCATCTACGATCGCTTCATGGAGAAGGCGGTCGCTCGCGTGCAGAAAATCAAGCAGGGCAGCCCGCTCGATCCCGCGACGATGATCGGCGCGCAGGCCTCCAACGACCAGCTCGAGAAGATCCTGAGCTACATCGACATCGGCAAGGACGAGGGCGCCAGGGTGCTGACCGGCGGCACCCGCGCGTCGCTGGGCGGCGAGCTGGACGGCGGTTACTATGTCACCCCGACCATCCTCGAAGGCCACAACAAGATGCGGATCTTCCAGGAGGAGATCTTCGGTCCTGTCGTGTCCGTGACAACCTTCAAGGATGAGGCCGATGCGCTGGCACTCGCCAACGACACGCTCTACGGCCTCGGCGCGGGCGTGTGGTCGCGCAACGGCACCACCGCCTATCGCATGGGCCGCGGCATTCAGGCGGGACGCGTGTGGACCAACTGCTACCATGCCTATCCGGCGCACGCTGCGTTCGGCGGCTACAAGCAGTCGGGCATCGGGCGCGAGACGCACAAGATGATGCTCGATCACTATCAGCAGACCAAGAATCTGCTGGTCAGCTACAGCCCCAAGGCGCTCGGCTTCTTCTGAGCTCTCCGCGGGGAGGCCCTGCCCCCTTTCGGCCTCCCCACCTCGGGCGGCGGACCTCTCCCCGGAGGTCCGCCGCCAACTCCGTTCGGGAGACATGACTTGGAGCCACCGCCCCGCATCCTCGCCACCCCCGCCGCGACCGCGATGATCACGAAGCTGGAGGGCATCCACGGCCGGCTGATGTTCCACCAGTCGGGCGGCTGCTGCGACGGCTCCGCACCGATGTGCTATCCGGCCGACGAGTTCCGGGTCGGCGGGCAGGACATCCTGCTCGGCACCATCGCCGATGAGGTGCCGGTGTGGATCGGTGCCGCCCAGTTCGAATATTGGCGCCACACCCAGGTGACGATCGATGTCGTGCCGGGGCGCGGCGCGGGCTTCTCGCTGGAGGGACCGGAGGGGGTACGCTTCATCGTGCGCAGCCGGGTCTTCACCGATGCCGAGGCGGACGCGCTGGAAGCCGCCGGCGAGCCGCAGAGGGGCGGCTGAGCATGGCGCGGGGTGCGATGATGACGCGGGCGTGGCCTGCTGGCATAACCCCGCGCATGGAGAGGGAAAAAGACGATTACCGGCCAGCGGTTCGCGCCGCCGCGACCGATCTCGACGATCCGGTGCGCGCGATCGAGGCGCTGTTCCGCGAGATGGACCCGCCGAGCCTCGCCGGCATGGTGCTGTTCTGCTCCAGCCGCCACGATCTCGGCCGGCTGGCGGACGCGATCGCCGAACGCAGCGAGGGACTGACCGTGATCGGCTGCACCTCCTCGGGAGAGATCGCGCCCGATGGTCTGCGCGAAGGCACGATCACCGCGATCGGCTTCCCGGCCGACGACTTCACCTTCTCCGCCGTCCGCTTCGAGGCGCTCGACCGGTTCGAGGCGGCGCACGCGCATCAGGTGGTGCGTGGCCTCGTCGCCGATGCGGCCGAGCGATCGCGTCACCTCGGCCCCCACCCCAGCCGCGCCGCGATTTTCCTGGTCGATGGACTCTCCCACCGCGAGGAGATGCTGACCGTCACCGTGCAGGACGCCCTGGGCGACATTCCGCTGATCGGCGGCTCCTCCGGCGACGGCCTCGATTTCCGCGAGACCTTCGTCTTCCACGAAGGCGCGTTCCGCCGCGACGCCGCCCTGGTCGCGGTGCTGATGTCGCGCCGCAAGATGCACGTGTTCCGCTCGCAGCATTATTCGCCGGGCGACGTGAAGATGGTGGTGACCGGCGCCAACCCGGTCGAGCGCATCGTCCACGAGATCAACGCCGAGCCGGCCGCGACCGAATATGCCCGCCTTGCCGGTGTCTCTGTCGCCGATCTGGGGCCGGAGGTGTTCGCCTCGCATCCGCCGATGGTACGCGCGGGCGGCGAATATTATTGCCGCTCGATCCAGTCCGCCAATCCGGACGGCAGCCTCACGTTCTACTGCGCGATCGACGAGGGCATCGTGCTGACTCTAGGCGAGGGCCATGACGCGGTGGCCGGGCTGGAGACGTTGTTCGCGCAGCTCGACGAGAAGGTCGGCGGGATCGACCGCATCCTCGGCTTCGACTGCGTGCTCAACTCGGTCGAGCTGACCCAGCGGCAGGTGCGCCACGAAGTCTCGAAGCTGTTCGCGCGACAGCGGGTGGTGGGCTTCAACACCTATGGCGAGCAGTTTCACGCGCTGCACGTCAACCAGACCTTCTCCGGCCTCGCGATCGGACGATGAGCAGTCGCCCCGTCTTCGACCCGCGTGAGGAGCGCATCGCCGAGCTGGAGGCGGCGCTCGCCAAGGCCGAGCGTATCAACCGCGTGCTGATGGACCGGGTCGAACGCTCCACCGATCTGCAGGGCAACGCCTTCTCGCTGTTCGAGACCGCGATCGCGCTGGAGGGCCGGGTGCGCGACCGTACCTCCGATCTCGAGCGCGCGCTCGCCGAATTGGCCGCCTCCAATGCCGAACTGGGCGCCGCCAAGGAGCAGGCTGACGGCGCGGAACGCCGCCTGCGCGACGCGATCGACAGCATCAACGAGGGCTTCGCGATCTTCGACGCGGACGATCGGCTGATCCTCTACAACGCCACCTATCTGGGCCTCTGGCCGCAATTCGCCGACCGCATCCGCCCCGGCGTCACCTTCGCCGACACGGTGCGCTGGGTGAGCGAGACCGGCAGCACGCTGGGGGCGCGCCACGCGCCCGACCATTTCGTATCGGAGCGCGTTGCCCGGCATCGCATCGCCGAGGGCGGCCACGTCCATGTGCTGGCCGACGGGCGCTACATCCAGGTCAACGAACTACGTACGTCCGAAGGCGGGATCGTCGGAATCTACACCGACATCACCGACGTGAAGGCGGAGGATGCGCGCGAGCGCGCGCGCCAGCTCGCCGAGAAATCCGCGCTGCTGCAGGCGACGCTGGACAATATCCGGCTGGGCGTGTGCGTGTACGATGCCGATCGTCGGTTGATCGCGTGGAACGGCCCGCTGCTCTCCACCATCGGCTTTCCGGCGGACGGCCTGCCGCTGGTGACCACGCACGAGGCGCTGGTCGTCACCTGCGAGCGGATCAACGGCCCCTTCGGCCCCGGCCGCCCGCTCGACTGGCTGCCCCCCGGCTCGCCGGACGTCGTGGCCGAGCGCCGTTGCTCCAGCGGCCGCATCGTGGAGGTGCGTCGCTCTTCCATGGCGGACGGCGGTATGGTGATGAGCTTCGAGGACATCACCGAACGGCTGCGATCAGCCGAACTGATGCGCGAGGCGAACGAAACGCTGGAACGCCGCGTCGAGGAGCGCACGTCGGACCTCCAGCGCGAAGTGGCCGAACGCCTCTCCGCCGAGGGCGCGATGCGGAGGCCAGACGGCGG
>BACX01000192.1 GCA_000333335.1 Sphingomonas-like bacterium B12
CTCCGTCGACACGATGCCGATATGGACGTGTTCGTCATCCGCCGTGGTGCCAGCGTTGACGAACAGCATGTCGAGCACTTCGCCGGCCAGCCGATCCCGCAGCGCTGCGATCTGATCCGGCGCGTTGATATCCAGCGTCTCGATCCGCACCTGCCCGTCGCTGGCCTTGGCAAGATCGTGCAACGGGGTCGGCCGGTCGTCGCGAACCGTGCCGATGACGTGCCAGCCACGGCTGACAAACTCGGCGGCCAGGGCATGGCCAAGGCCACGCGATGCGCCCGCGATCAGGATCGTACCGGCGGCGTACGAAGAAGGGGAGCTTTCAGGCATCGCCTCCAAACCCGCCGATCTCTCGGTCCGTTCCGGATCGCTAACCGCTTTTCAACCCCTTCGCCCTATCGATAGGCTCGAAGGGCCTGCATCGGCCCGTTTCGGAGTCCGTCATGCTCAAGCTCTGCGCCAGCATCTGCTGCCTGATGGGCGCCACGGTGATCCTGTATATCGTCGGATCGGGCGGTGCCGGGCAGACCGGCGGCTCGGCTCCCGACTGGATCTACAAGCATTATTAAGCCGATGCGCGTTCCCGTGTCGCGCTGAAGCGCACCTTGGGGGCACGCTCCGCCACGTAATTCACCTCCCAGGCATCGCGCGCGAGGAAGACGGGGGCACCGTCGCGATCCTCAGCCATGGCGCCGCCGCGGCCTTCCATGAACGCCTTGAGATCGGCCGGATCATCCGCCGAAAGCCAGCGGGCCGTCTCGAACGGCGCCGGCTCGAACTCGGCGGCGACGTTATATTCGGCCTGCAGCCGGGAGATCAGCACTTCGAGCTGGAGCTGGCCGACCACGCCGACGATCCACTGCGAACCAACCAGCGGCTTGAACAGCTGGGTGACGCCCTCCTCCGCCATGTCGACGAGCGCAGTGCGCAGCTGCTTGGTCTTGGTAGGATCGAGAAGGCGAATACGGCGAAGGATTTCAGGCGCGAAGTTCGGAATCCCCGTGAAGGTAATAGTCTCACCCTCGGTCAGTGTGTCGCCGACGCGCAGCACGCCGTGGTTGGGGATGCCGATGATGTCGCCGGGCAGAGCGGTCTCGGCCAGCTCGCGATCCTGCGCGAAGAAGAAGATCGGCGAGTTGATCGCGATCGTCTTGCCCGTCTGCACCTGCTTCAACTTCATGCCGCGTTTGAACTTGCCCGAACAAACCCTCAGGAATGCAATACGATCACGGTGCTGCGGGTTCATGTTCGCCTGCACCTTGAAGATGAAGCCCGAGACATTGCCCTCGTCCGGGGTGATCGCACGCGGGATGGCGGGCTGCTGGCGGGGCGGCGGGGCATAGTCGCCGATCGCGCCGATCAGCGCGTCCACACCATATTCGCGCAGCGCCGATCCGAAGAAGACCGGGGTCTGGTCGCCGTGGCGATAAGCGGCGAGATCGAAGCCGCCATAGCCGCCCAGCGCCAGCTCCGCCTCCTCGCGCAGCCGCGCCGCGCCCTCTGGCGAGACCAACGTCTCGAGGCGGGGATCGTCGAGGCCGGTCAACTGCTCGTCGGCTTTATCGGGCCGTGACAGCGTGTTGCGCTGGAAATCGTAGAGGCCTTCATAGATGCCGCCCATGCCGATCGGCCAGTTCATCGGCGTAACGTCGAGTGCCAGCTTGTCCGCCACCTCGTCGAGCAGCACGAAGGGATCGAGGCCCTCGCGGTCCACCTTGTTGATGAAGGTGGCGATTGGCACCGAGCGCAGGCGGCACACCTCGAACAGCTTGCGAGTCTGCGCCTCGATGCCCTTGGCGGCGTCGATCACCATCACCGCCGAGTCCACTGCGGTGAGCGTGCGGTACGTGTCCTCCGAGAAATCCTCGTGGCCCGGCGTGTCGAGCAGGTTGAAGGTGAGCAGGTCGCCGGTCGAACTCGGCCGCTCGAAGGTCATCACGCTCGATGTCACCGAGATGCCGCGCTGCTGCTCGATCTTCATCCAGTCGGACCGCGCGCGGCGATTGTTTCCACGCGCGCGGACCTCGCCGGCCTGGTGGATCGCGCCGCCGGCCAGCAGCAGCTTCTCGGTCAGCGTGGTCTTGCCCGCGTCCGGGTGGGAAATGATCGCGAAGGTGCGGCGGCTCTCAGAAGGGTTCATGCGCGCGCATGTAGCGCATCGGCCCGCAAAAGCGAGGGGGCGCTATTGCGGATCGGGCTTCCTGCGGTTCGGCAGGTCGTTCGGATGCGCCTTCGCCCAGTCCTTCGCCACATCGTTGAGCGATCGCGGCTGATAGACATGGATGCCCGAACTGGCCGGTTGCGTCAGCGGCGACTGGACGGGTTTGGCTTTCGTAACGATCGATGCATCCACCCGGCCGTTGAGGCGGGTGGCGCCGTTGCTGCCCCCGGTGGTGGGATGCTCCTGATAGAGATCATAGCCCTGCGCGAGCACGGGCGAAGGCAGCAGCAAGGCGAAAGCGATCCATCGGCGCATCACTGGCTACAATAGGCGCACCTCATTCCCGTGTCACGGTGCGACAGCCACGTTGTTCGTGCGATCGCGATCGGGAAGTTTGTGATCCGGATCGAGCGTGGCCTTCACCACCTTTTTGCCCGGCGCGATCGAGATGTCGCCGGAGGCCTGCCGGATCCAGGTCTCGGCGGCCAGGCGGATATCCTCGTGGCCGCCGTCGGCATAATCGACGCGCAGCGTCACCGGCATCACCATCGGATCGCAATTTTCCACCGTCACCAACGTGCCGCCGTTCGCGGCGGGCGCGATCTTGGTCACCGCCACGTCATAGGTCGAGTTGGTGAGATACCAGCCGCGCCACCACCAGCTCAGATCCTCGCCCGTCTCGCTCTCCATGAAGCGGAAGAAGTCGGATGGCTTGGGATGCTTGAACACCCACAGCGCGATGAAGCGGCGGAAGGCGGGATCGAACCGATCCGGCCCAAGGATCTGCTCGCGCAGCAGCACCAGCCCCAGCGCCGATTTGAAATAGGTCACCGGGTGGCGATACTTCTCGATCACCGTGTCGGCGCGACTGAGGATCGGCGGCGCGTTGGGGTCGGCAAGGATAGGCAGGATCTCGTCCACCGGGTTGCCGCCGCCGGGCGCATATTCGCCGTCGCGCTTGGGCGCGAACTCGCCGTGGTTGAAATCCTCGCTCTCGAAGATGTCGATGAACGTGTTGAATCCCTCGTCCATCCAGGCGTCGCGCCGCTCGTCGAAGCCGACGATCATCGGGAACCAGCTGTGCCCGATCTCGTGCGCGGTGATCCAGAAGAGCGGCTTGTCCTTGTCGGTGATGCCGTCGAACACGATGCCCGGATATTCCATGCCCGATGCCGGCCCGGCGATGTTGATCGCCGCCGGCCACGGATAGGGATACCAGCGCCTCGACATGTTCTCGACCGTATCCTTCACATATTGGGTCGAGCGATCCCACGCCTGCGGCCCGGCGCTCTCGGCCGGATAATAGGACATGGCGAGCGAGGTCTTGCCGTTCGGCAGGTTGATGCGGGCGGCATCCCAGGCGAAGGCGTCGGACGCGGAGAAGGCGACGTCGCGCGTGCTTTCCATGCGGTAATGCCAGGTCTTCGTGGCCCCGGCGGAGCGTTCGCGGCCGATCTCGGCCGGGGCGACGATCTTCACCGTCTTGTCCGAGGCGGCGGCCTGCGCCAGCCGGCTCCGTTCGCGGGCGGTCAGCACTTCGTCCGGATTCTGGAGCGCCCCCGATCCGGCGACGATCATGGTCGACGGCACCGTCACCCAATAATCGAAGTCGCCATATTCGAGGTAGAATTCCTGCGCGAGATAGGGGAGCGTGTCCCACCCCCGCACGTCGTCATAGACGGCCATGCGCGGATACCACTGGGCGAGATCGTAAATCTCCCCGCCCTTCACCGGCCCCCAAGCCATCCGCCCGCCGAACGCGGTGGGAATTTCGAAGCGATAGCGGACATGCACGGTCAGTTGCCCGCCCCTGGCGGCCAACGGCGCGGGCAGACGGATCTGCAGACGTGTATCGCTCTCGACGGTCTGCACGGCGACACGCTTGCCGCCCTGCTCGATCTCGACCGCCTCGATCGTGTAGCCGTCGGTCGATCCCGATCCCTTGCGCGGCGCGGCGCCGTCGGCGGCATGGCTGCGCGAATAGGGCCGGTACATGTTCTGATCGAGCTGGAGCCAGAGCACGTCCAGCGTATCGGGCGAGTTGTTGGTGTAGTGGATCGCCTCGTCGCCCGAGAGCGCGTGCGCCTTCGCGTCGAGCGTGGCGTGGATCTGATAGTCGGCGCGGTTCTGCCACCATTGCGGCCCCGGCTGGCCGCTGCCCGAACGGACCGGGTTGATCGGCCCCGGCAGATTCAGCGGCGCGAACGTGGTGCGCGGATCATAGCTCGCCGCCTGAGCCCCGCCCGACGCCAGCAACGCCACACCGATCCACAACCCAGCCCGCATCAACGCCTCCGCCACATAACGGTACGTTCGTGCAACAAGTTGGCACGGGATGCGAGCGCGAATGTCAGCCGAGGCAGTAGATGATCGCCTCGATCGCGCGGCGGGTTTCGTCGATCGAGCCGACCGCGATCGTGTCGACGCCGGCCTTGTCGGGCACGGAATAATCGTTGCCGCCTGGATAGACGGCATCGCCCATGAAGATCATCTCGGCCTTGGCGATGCCGGATTCCGTGGCCAGCCGCTCGATTCCATAGGCCTTGTCGACGCCCTTGCGAGTGACGTCGATCGATGTCGATCCGCCGATATTGACCGAGAGATCGGGCAGTTCCTTCTGCGCGGCCTTTTGCATCGCCTCGCGCTTCTTCCGGTCCGGATCCCAGGCCTTCTTGGCGTCCAGCGGTGCATCCTGCCCGCAGCCGGAGAAGGTGATCTGGCTGCCGCGATCCTCGATCTGCGGCCCCCACGTCTTCTCGCCCCGGAAACCCGCCGCATCCACCGCCTTGTCGAGCGCATCGAGAATGTGGCGCTTCTCCTCGGCCGAGAAATCCTCGCGATACAGCGCCTTCCAGTGGCCATCCGTGCAGCGGTAGAGCTTGGTGCCCGTGGTCGGCATGATCCAGAGCTTCTCGCGCAGAGCCTTGCGGGGCAGGCGGCCCACCACCTGCTTTTCGAACTGAGGCCAGTCGCCGCCCGAAATCACGCAGACGTGCGCCACTTCGGTCAATCGCGCGAGCAGGCCTGCCATGTCGTCGTCCAGCGGCGCCTTGCTCTCCGCCAGCGTTCCGTCGAGATCGAATGCCACGAGCTTCTTCATGCCCTGCACGACTCCCGAAGCGCCGGATCGATCCGGCTTGACCTGTGGCGTATGCATCCCAGATAGAAGCGCCGCGTTTCCACATTGAAACAAGCCCCTTGCGCGCGCCACGGAAATACTGTTCGGCGCGCGGCACGGCCGTTGTCACATTTTCGTAACGGAGAGTCCCGATCCGCCAGGTTGCCGCCCTTCCCTATCGCGTCGAGAACGACGGATCGATCCGCGTCATGCTGATCACCAGCCGCGAGACCCAGCGCTGGGTGGTCCCGAAAGGCAACCCGATCAAGGGATTGCGCGCGCACGAGGCGGCGGCGCAGGAAGCGTTTGAGGAAGCCGGGATCGAGGGCATTCCCTGCCCCGCGCTGATCGGCCAGTATCGCTATACCAAAAGGCGCAAGAACGGCATCAATCGGGTCGTGGACGTCGATGTCTTCCCGCTGGCGGTGACGGGCCAGGCCGAGGAATGGCCCGAGCAGGACGAGCGGATCTGCAACTGGTTCACGCTCGCCAATGCCGCCAATGCCGTGGACGAGCCGGAACTGAAGGGCCTCATCGCCAGCTTCCGCGAACCGCCGCCGACGCCCGGCATCGTCGATCGCATGCCCGTCATCCGCGAAACCGCTGGAAGGAAATTCCCCTTGCTAGGATGGTTCCAGAAGCTGCTGCCGTCCGAGGGCCGCTTCTTCGAGTTGTTCGAGGCGCATACCGCGACGCTCGTCGCCGGCGCCGACTCGCTCGCCCGGATGCTGCAGGGCGGGCCGGAACTGGAAGCCCACATCCGCGAGATCGTGACGCAGGAGCAGAATGCGGACGATATCGCGCGCGAGGTGCTGCAGGACGTGCGCCGCACCTACGTCACTCCGTTCGATCGTTCGGCGATCACCGGGCTGATCGGCGTGATGGACGACGCGATCGACCAGATGAACCAGACCGCCAAGGCCGTGCAGCTGTTCGAGGTGCACGAGTTCGCGCCGCAGATGCGCGACATGGCCGGCATCATCGTAGAGGCCGCGCGGGTAACCGAGGAAGCGATCCCGCTGCTCCGCTCGCTCGCCAACAATGCCGGCCGGCTGCACACGCTGACCGGCCGCCTGATCGAGCTGGAGGGCCATGCCGACGAGATCCACGACCAGGGCCTCAAGGCGCTGTTCAAGGCCAGCAAGGACCGGCCGATGGACTTCGTGGTCGGCCAGGAAATCTACGCCCACCTCGAAAAGATCACCGATCGCTTCGAGGATGTCGCGAACGAGATCCAGGGTCTCGTGATCGATCACGCCTGACCCGATGGGCCACATCGCCTTCCCCCTGCTGGTCGGCCTGATCGGTATCGCCTTGCTGTTCGACTGGCTGAACGGCCTGCACGACGCCGCCAACTCGATCGCGACGGTGGTCTCCACACGCGTGCTGAAGCCGCATTATGCCGTCGCGTGGGCGGCCTTCTTCAACTTCATCGCCTTCATCTTCTTCGGCACGCACGTCGCCTCGACGGTCGGCAAGGGGATCGTGGACGCCCACATCATCGATGCCGGCGTGATCTTCGGCGCGCTGATG
>BACX01000191.1 GCA_000333335.1 Sphingomonas-like bacterium B12
GCCACCTCGCGCGCACCGCGCCGTCGCGCTCCATCGACACGAGCGCGCCCTGCAGCCCGGCGGGCGTGTCCGCTCCGATCGCCTTGTCGGCCTGCCGCTGCATGTCGAAGTCCTCGACGTCGCGTCGATGAACCGCAAGAACAAGGTGGGCGCCTGATGTCCGACAATCGCCAGTCCCTTTCCGATCTCGCCGGCCTGACCGGCGGTGAGGCCCCGGCCGCCGTGTCCGGCGCTGCTTCGGCGCCGCTCGGCGAGACCGTCTCGGCCGCCCCGCTGCGCGAGAAGCAGGTCGACGCGCAGGGCCGCTCCTACGCCACCGGCCGCCGCAAGGACGCGGTCGCCCGCGTGTGGCTGAAGCCGGGCACCGGCAAGATCACGGTCAACGGCCGCGATCAGGAGATCTACTTCGCGCGCCCCACGCTGCGCCTCGTGATCAACCAGCCGTTCGGCGTCGCCGGCCGCGAGGGCCAGTATGACGTGATCGCCACGGTGAAGGGCGGCGGTCTCTCCGGGCAGGCCGGTGCCGTGAAGCACGGCATCGCCCAGGCGCTGACCCGCTTCGAGCCGATCCTGCGCACCCCGGTGAAGCAGGCCGGCTTCCTCACCCGCGACAGCCGCGCGGTCGAGCGCAAGAAGTACGGCAAGGCAAAGGCCCGCCGCAGCTTCCAGTTCTCGAAGCGCTAAGCGTTTCGCCAGAACGGCGCCTTACGAAAGGGCGGTCCCGGTATGCCGGGGCCGCCCTTTTGCTATGGGGTGCGGACTGTCTTTACCAAGGCACCGTTTCGCCGAAGCGATCGAGATATTGGAGACCGGGCGTGGAACGCTTGGCGATCATCAGGTCGGCGAGCAAAGGCACCGTCTCCTCCATGGTGAACGGCGCGTCCGGCCCGCCGAGATCGGTGCGGATCCAGCCGGGTGCGAGCAGCAGCATCGCGCGGGGCGCATCGGCCTCCCGCGCCGCGAAGCTGCGCATGAACATGTTGAGCGCCGCCTTGCTGCCGCGATAGACCTCGCGCAGCCCCCGTTCGTTGTTGGCGATGCTGCCCTGGCCCGACGACATCGCGCCGATCAACCCGTCTGCCGGCACCAGATCCTGCATCGCCTCGATCACCCGCATCGGGCCGAGTGCGTTGGTAACCATCACTCGCACGAACTCATCCGTCGACACGATGCCGATATGGACGTGTTCGTCATCCGCCGTGGTGCCAGCGTTGACGAACAGCATGTCGAGCACTTCGCCGGCCAGCCGATCCCGCAGCGCTGCGATCTGATCCGGCGCGTTGATATCCAGCGTCTCGATCCGCACCTGCCCGTCGCTGGCCTTGGCAAGATCGTGCAACGGGGTCGGCCGGTCGTCGCGAACCGTGCCGATGACGTGCCAGCCACGGCTGACAAACTCGGCGGCCAGGGCATGGCCAAGGCCACGCGATGCGCCCGCGATCAGGATCGTAATCAGCGGGGAGACCACGCCGCAGATGCTCGTGCGCTTCCGGGAGGATGTGATCGCGTTGCACCCGCAGGCGGTGCACATTATGGCCGGCACCAACGATATCGCCGGCAACACCGGTGCCGCGACGCTCTCCTTCGTGCAGGGCAATATCGAGAGCATGGCCGAGTTGGCGAAGCTGCACGGCATCAAGGTGATCCTCGCCTCGATCCCGCCCGCCGCCGCCTTCCCGTGGAGCCCGGACAAGCAGCCAGCGCCGCAGATCCTCGCGTTCAACGCCTGGCTGCGGGATTATGCCGCGCGCAACGGCTTCACCTATCTCGATTATCATGCCGCGCTGGCCGATGCGCAGGGCGGCATGAAGCCGGGCCTGTCCAGCGACGGCGTGCACCCGACGGCGGAAGGGTATGCGATCATGCGTCCGCTGGCGCTGGCGGCGATCGCCAGGACGATCGGTCACTAAGCATGGGTATGCGCGGGGGGCGGCTTGCCGGACAGGTTCTTCCGGCGCCTGTCTTCCTCCTGATCTAGCTTTTGTTGGCGATGATCGAGGCGCCGTTTCAGCCGCCGCCCAGCGAACGGAAGGATGCGACCGCCGCCTGTGCCGGCCTGGGCGAGCGAATCGCGCGTCGCGATCTGGTATCGGATCAAGTCGCAGGGTGAGCGCGGCGGCCGGGCAGCGGGCGAGGCGCAATTGGCCACCGCGCAGGCTGGATAATCGCAAAAGCAGGCTCGAATGTATGGACATTGCGGGCAATTCACTTGGCTTGCCCAACTCCCTGGACCAGTGCGTGATGCACAAGCGAATATAGCGTCCAGGCACCACGATCCGGGAAGCGGCGGACAAGGCACGCAAGGCGTCTTCGGCTCTGGGTTTCTTTACGGCGCTGTCCATGCTCATCGGCGCCTTCATAGCCTGCTGCGCGGCCGGCTATGCAGGGCATTTGCGTGACGAGCATGCCGACCTGCCCGAACGCTCCTGACCGGGCGCAAGCTGGACAGGCGACACCCCCTCGCGCCAAGGCGCGGCGGGGCGTCATGGCCGTCGGCGAGAGATCATCCGTCCACCATCAACGCATGATCGGGCTCGACGCCGATCCCTTCCAGCGCGATAGAACCAGCCGCCTGATCGATCAAGGAAT
>BACX01000190.1 GCA_000333335.1 Sphingomonas-like bacterium B12
GCCAGCCCGGCGTGGTCTATCCGTCGCTCACCATGCTGGGCGACATGGGCCAGATCGAGGAGCAGGCTTCGGAGGGCAACCGCAAGGTGTTCGCCGCCACCGCCGAGGGTCACCGGATCCTCACCGAAAAGGCCGAGGAGATCGCCGAGCTGATGGCCCGCCTCGACGGGATGGGCGAGGCCCGCGAGCGCACCGACAGCGCCTCCGTCCGTCGCGCCATGCACAATCTCAAGGCGGTCATCATCCACAAGCTGGCCGATGCCGACGTCGAGACCATCCAGGAGGCCGTCGCCCTGATCGACGAGGCCGCCGGCAAGATCGAGCGGCTCTGATGATGACGCGGCTGGAGCTTCTGCGCCGCCGCCTCGGCCTGGACGGAACCAACCCGTCCGGGCCGGTCAGATCCAAACCCCAGCCGTCACCCGAACGCCGGGACGGCGGCATGCCCCTTAGCGGACGAGGAATCTGCATCCATGAATGACACGGTCACTCTCAGCACCACCGCCGTCACCCCCACCACCCATGGCAGCCGCTATCTGCAGCAGCTCGCCAAGCACTGGTCGCACAAGCTGGAGGTGGAGTTCACGCCGCTCCACGCCACCATCCGCTTCCCGAGCGGTGTCGTCGCGACGCTCGATGCCGGCGAGGAAGCGCTGACCTCCACGATCGAGGCGGCCGATGCCGAGACGCTGGAGCGGATGAAGCAGGTGGTGGCCGATCATCTCGATCGCTTCGCCTTCCGCGAGGCGCCGCTGCCCTTCCCCTGGTCCTGAGCCGGATTGCGACAAACCGACGACGAACGCCATTGCGCCCCCCGCTTGGTCACCGCACTATCGCGCGGTGTCCAGGAAACGGGGAGATAATGACGGCATGAGCGCGCGAAGCGAGGGCAAGTTGCCCGATGGCGTCGATCGGCTGCATGGGGACAAGCGCTCGACCGTGGTTTCGGACGAGCTCAACAAGCTGCTGACATTGCTGCGAGATTCGCTGCCCAAGGAGGCGACGATCAGCTTCCTGTTCGACGGCAGGCTGTCGGTGCGGATCGACGTGCGCCAGCTTGAGCAGGTGCTGGCGATCGAGATGGTGCTGCCCCAGCTGGGCGGCGGCATCTTCCACGATATCCAGCGCGGGCAGGCGCCCAATCACAGCTTCATGCACCGGGTGACGGCGCGGGTCGATCGCTGATGCTGAGATCCTCCCCCGCAAGGGGGAGGATGCCCGATTGAGCTATTGCGGGCGCCGGCTGCCCGGCCATGGCACGCGCTGGAGGCCGGGCGTGCCGAAGCTGCCCCGCTCGCGCTGGCGACCGATGCGCAGATACTGGTCGACCAGCGCCTGGTTGACCTTGTCCCACTCATAATCACGGCTGGCGATGCGGCCGGCCTGGCCCGCCGCTTCGCGCTTGGCATTGTCCTGCACGTAGCTGGCCAGCGCGTCCGCGAAGAAATGGATCGCGCCGGGCCGCACCAGCTCGCCGGTCAGCCCCGGTTCGACGAGGCTCTGGCTGCCGGTAGCATCGGAGGCGATCACCGGAATGCCCGCCGCCATCGCCTCGAGCGTCACGTTGCCGAACGTCTCGGTGACCGACGGATTGAACAACAGGTCCATCGAGGCGGCGGCGCGGCCGAGATCGCGCCCACCCTGGAAGCCCGCGAACACCGCATCTTCCGGCAGGCGCTTCTCGAACCAGTCGCGCGCCGGGCCGTCTCCGACGATCAGCAGGCGGTGCTTCACCCCACGCCGCACGAGCTGGTCCACCGTGTCGGCGAACACGTCCAGCCCCTTCTCCATCACGAGGCGGCCGATATAGCCGACCGCCACCTCATCGTCGGCGATGCCGAGCGAGCGGCGCCATTCCATGTCGCGTCGTTCGGGCGAGAAGATGTCACGCTCGACGCCCCGCGACCAGATGCCGACATCGAAATTCATGCGCTGATCGCGCAGCAGCTGCGCCATCGATTCGGACGGCGCGAAGATCGCGTCGCAGCGGCGGTAGAAGCGGCGTAAGCCCGCCTCGACCAGCCCCTCCATGAAGGCGAAGCCGTAATAGCGCGGGTAAGTCTCGAACCGGGTATGGACCGACGCGACCACCGGCAGCTTGTTCTTGTGCGCGTGACGGACGGCGGCATGGCCCAGCACCTCCGGCGAGGCGACGTGCATCATGTTGGGGCCGAAGCGGTGCAGATCCTTCTTCACGCCGGGGGTGAGCAGGATCGGCGCGCGATATTCGGCGCGACCGGGCAGCGGCACCGCCGGCACGCCGACCAGATCGCCGACATGATCGAAGGCCGGCCGCTTGACCTTGGGCGAATAGATCCGCACGGCGGCGCCCTGCCGCAGCAGATACTCGACCAGCCGGTTGAGCGCCTGGTTGGCGCCGTCGCGAACATAATTGTAGTTGCCGGAAAACAGGGCAACGCGAAGGTCTTTCACGTCCATCGGCGGCTCATAGGCCGCGCGAGGCTTCAGGTGAAGAGGCTGACGATCAGCCAGAGGTTCGCGGCCGAAATGATCGCGAACAGCGCCCATGCCCCGATCACCGGCGGCGCGCCGGCCGCCAGCTCGCCCATGATCACTTTGTCCGATGCCGAGCGGATCAGCGGCCAGATCGCGAAGGGCAATTGCAGCGAGAGCAGGATCTGGCTCAGCACCAGCATCGGGCCGACGCCCCCGTCGCCGAACCACAATACGCCGACCAGCGCGGGTATGATGGCGATGGTGCGCGTGATCACGCGCCGCTGCCAGCAGGGGATCTTGAGCTTCAGAAAGCCTTCCAGCACCACCTGCCCGGCGATCGTGCCGGTGAAGGTGCTGCTCTGCCCGGAGGCGAACAGCGCGATTCCGAAGAACAGGGCCGCCTCCTTGGCCCCCGTGATCGGCGAGAGCAGGCGGTAGGCCTCGTCGATCCCGGTCACGCCCTGGTGCCCGTTGGCATGGAAGGCACCAGCCGCGAGCGTGAGGATCGCCGCGTTGACCAGCATGGCGAGCAGCAGCGAGACGGCGGAATCGAGATTGGCGATGCGGATCGCCTTGCGCAGCCCATCGCGCCCGCCATCGACCCGGCGCGTCTGCACGATGCTCGAATGGAGATACAGGTTGTGCGGCATCACCGTCGCGCCGACGATGCCGATCGCCACAGCCAACGCGCCCGGCTGGGCGAGGCGACCGAGATCGGGGACAAGGCCGGCGACGAGCGCTTGGCCGTCCGGCGGCACGATGATCAGCTCGATCAGGAAGCAGAGCGCGATGGTGGCGACCAGCGCACCGACGATCGCCTCGACCTGCCGGAAACCCCGCCCTTTCAGGCCGACAACCAGCAGCATGTCGAAAGCGGTGAGCAGGATGCCCGCCCACAGCGGCAGGCCGAGCAGCAGTTTGATCGCCAACGCGCCGCCCAGCACCTCGGGCACATCGGTGGCAAGGATCGCGATCTCCGCCATCACCCAGAGCGCGAGATTGGGAAGCCGGCCGTAGCGGCGCCGACAGGCCTGCGCGAGATCGAGGCCGGATGCCATGCCGAGCTTGAGCGCCAGCGATTGCAGCAGGATCGCAGCGAGACTGGCCGCACGACGACGAACAGCAGGTCGAAGCCATATCCCGATCCGGCGGCGATGTCGGTGGCCCAGTTTCCCGGATCCATATAGCCGACCGCGACCAGCAGCCCCGGACCGACGAAGCGCGCGAGGCGGGTGCCGAGCGGCGCGCCCTGCGGCACGGCGATGCTCCCCTCCACCTCGGACGGGCAGAAGGGCGCGGTTGCGGTTTCGGGAAGTTTCAGCCCCAGCACGGTCGCCATGCCGCCGGTCTAGCGACACGGCGGCACGGATCAAAGGCCCGCGCTTCGATCACGATGATCGAGGGTTCGCGGCGATGCCGTCCAAAATCCTCCCCCGCGAGGGGGAGGATCACAGTTTACTCAGGCGCGCGCGCCGCCGACGACGCCGACCGAATTGTGGCGCAGCGCCTTCAGCACGGTGTCGACGATGCCGTCCGCATCGAGGCCCGCCTCGGCATATTGCTTCTCGGGCTTGTCCTGCGCCTGGAAGATATCCGGCAGGCGCAGCGTGCGGATCTTGAGGCCCGCATCGGTCAGCCCCTCGTCCGAGGCGAGCGTCAGCACGTGCGCGCCGAGGCCGCCGACGGCGCCCTCCTCGATCGTCACGACGACCTCGTGCGTGGCGCAGAGCTTGCGGATCAACGCCTGGTCGAGCGGCTTGGCGAAGCGCAGGTCGGCGACGGTGGCGGACAGGCCCTGCGCGTCGAGCCGGTCGGCGGCCTTGAGCGCCTCCTCCAGCCGGGTGCCGAGCGACAGGATCGCGACCTTCTTGCCCTCGCGGACGATGCGGCCCTTGCCGATCTCCAGCTTCTGCGGGGTCTCGGGAAGCACTGCGCCTGTGCCGTTGCCGCGCGGATAGCGCAGCGCAATCGGGCCATCGTCGTACACGGCGGCGGTGTGGACCATGTGGACCAGTTCCGCCTCATCGGCCGCCGCCATCACCACCATGTTCGGCAGCGTCGCGAGATAGGTCACGTCGAACGAACCGGCATGGGTCGATCCGTCGGCACCCACCAGGCCCGCACGGTCGATCGCGAAGCGCACCGGCAGGTTCTGGATCGCGACGTCGTGGACGACCTGGTCGTAGGCGCGCTGCAGGAAGGTCGAATAGATCGCGCAGAACGGCCGCATCCCCTGTGCCGCGAGACCCGCCGCGAAGGTGACTGCATGCTGCTCGGCGATGCCGACGTCGAAGGTGCGATCCGGGAACTTCTGCTGGAACTTGTCGAGGCCCGTGCCGCCCGGCATCGCCGCGGTGATCGCGAGGATCGTGGGATCGCGCTCCGCCTCGGCGGTCAGCGCCTTGGCGAACACGCCGGTGTAGCTCGGCGGGCCAGCTGGCGCCTTCTGCTGCTCGCCGGTGATCACGTCAAACTTCTGGACGCCGTGATACTTGTCCGCCGCCTGCTCGGCCGGCGCATAGCCGTGGCCCTTCTTGGTGACGACGTGGATCAGCACGGGGCCGTCCTTGGCGTCGCGGACATTTTCCAGCACCGGGATCAGGTGATCGAGATTGTGGCCGTCGATCGGGCCGACATAATAGAAGCCCAGTTCCTCGAAGAGCGTGCCGCCCATCGTCATGCCGCGGGCGAACTCGTCGGTCTTGCGCGCGGCCTCGGCGAGCGGGCGCGGCAGCTTGTTGGCGAGCTTCTTGGCGAGATCGCGCAGGTTGAGGAACGGCGCCGACGACACGATCCGCGCCAGATAGGCGGAAAGCCCGCCCACCGGCGGCGCGATCGACATGTCGTTGTCGTTGAGGATGACGACCAGCCGGTTGCCCGCCTGCTCGGCATTGTTCATCGCCTCGTACGCCATGCCGGCCGACATCGAGCCGTCACCGATCACGGCGATAGCCTTGCCAGGCTTGTTGGCAAGCTTGTTCGCCACAGCGAAGCCCAGCGCAGCCGAGATCGAGGTCGACGAGTGCGCAGCGCCGAACGGATCATATTCGCTCTCGGCGCGCTGGGTGAAGCCCGAGAGGCCACCGCCCTGGCGCAGAGTGCGGATGCGATCGCGCCGGCCGGTGATGATCTTGTGCGGATAGCACTGGTGCCCCACGTCCCAGATCAGCTTGTCGTCGGGCGTGTTGAACACATAGTGGATCGCCGTGGTCAGCTCGACCACGCCGAGGCCGGAGCCTAGATGGCCGCCGGTCACGCCGACCGCCGAGATCATCTCCGCGCGCAGTTCGTCGGCAAGCTGGCGGAGCTGTTCCGGCTTCAGCTTGCGCAGATCGGCGGGGACGTTGACGGTATCCAGAAGGGGGGTAACGGGGCGTTCGGACACTGAAATCTCCTTGGACCGCGCTGCTTACGCCAAGCCATTCGCCCTGTCGAACGGTGAACAAGTCTTAATGCTCTGGCAGGCTGTATTGCGCGGGTTTCCGGCAAAAATCGGGCAGCTTTGTCAGGAAAGCGTGGCTTTTGCAGCACAATCGGTGCAGCGCCCGTGCACCTCGATCACCGGCCGTTCGGGCACGAAGCCCGCAGCCTCCGCCGCCTCGCGCACCTTGGCGGCGACCGCGTCGTCGTCGACATGGGTCGCCTGCCCGCAATTGTCGCAGACGAGGAAGATGCAATCGTGCCGGCAGCCCGGATGCGGATTGGCGATATAGGCGTTGGCGCTCTCGATCCGCTGGGCGAGGTTCGAGCTCACGAACAGATCGAGGATGCGGTAGACGCTGTTCGCCGCGATCCGCCGCCCCTGCGCCGCCGAAAGCTGCTCGGTGATGTCGTAGGCGGAGGCCGGTTTCTCGAAGCGACTCAGGATGTCGAAGACGGCGGAGCGGAGCTGCGTCCACTGCTCGCCGCGCGACTCCAGCTCGGCCTGCGCGGCCTCGGCGAGCGCGGCGCCGCGATGGTGCGCATGTGCGTGTCTGGTGGCGGTGGCCATACCGCCAAATTAGGCGTGGTGGTGGCTTCCGGCAAGGTGGCGGCGCGCGTTAAGCCGGTGCGCCACGGCGAGCAGCGCAACGCCTGCCATAGTCGAGAGGATTTCGGGCAGCCCCTCCGCGCGGATCAGGCCGATCGCCATCAGCGCCAGCCCGGCGATCCCGATCAGCAACGGCCGCCCGTCGCGGTGCGCGGCGTAACCCCGGCCCAGCGCGATGGCGCCGATCGTGATGGCGAGCGCGAAACCGATCTCGTGCCAGGCGGGATTGGCGAGCGCCGCTCCCGCAGAAGCCAGGGTAGCCGCGAGCAGCACCGTCGCCACGCAATGAACCAGGCACAGGCTCGAAAGCCCGATCGCAATCCGGTCAAGCCGGTCGTTGGTCCGCTCTCGCGGAGACTCGGGGGGGAAGGTCGCCATCGCCGGCGCATATGACACCGCATCGGCGATGATACAATATCACATTGCAAGAAATTCGGGCCGGTGGAAAAGATTGTCGCCAGCACCGCCACCACGCTACATCGCTCGCAATGTCCGAAGCCCTCGCATCCCCAACGATACTCCGCCTGCCGGGCCGCCCCGCGGCGCCCCGCCCCGCCCCGCGCGCATTCGGCGCCTGGCTGCTCGTGGTGGCCGCGATGGTGCTGGCGATCGTGATCGTCGGCGGCATCACCCGGCTGACCGAAAGCGGCCTTTCGATCGTGGAGTGGGATCCGATCCTCGGCGCCATCCCCCCGCTCACCCACGCGCAATGGCAGGCGGCGTTCGACGGCTACAAGGCAATCCCCCAATATAAGGCCTTCAACCAGGGCATGACGCTGGAGGGGTTCCAGCACATCTTCTTCTGGGAATATCTTCACCGCCTGATCGCGCGCGGCATCGGCACCGTGCTGCTGGTCGTGCTGGCGGTATTCTGGTGGCGTCGCGCGATCCCCGCGGGCTATGGCTGGCGAGCAATCGCGATCTTCGCACTGGGTGGGCTGCAGGGCGTGGTCGGCTGGTGGATGGTCTATTCGGGCCTGCAGTTCCGCACCGAGGTGAGCCATATCCGCCTCGCCGTCCACCTGCTGACCGCTTTGCTGATCTATTCCTACCTGATCTGGACGGCGCTCGATCTGTTCGCGCTGGCGCGCAACCCCGCGTCGCAACCCGCCCGGCTGGTGCCGCTGGCGGCGGCGGCGATCCTGATCCTCGCGCTACAGATCATGCTCGGCGCCTTCACTGCCGGCCTGCGCGCCGGCTACGCCTTCGCGAGCTGGCCGAAGATGGGCGAGGAATGGTTTCCGGCGGGCGGCTGGAACAGCGGCTGGTCGACGTTCCGCAACCTCGTGGACAACCCGATCGCCGTGCAGTTCGTCCATCGCTGGTGGGCGTGGGTGGCGCTGGTCGCGGTGGTGGCGGTCGCACGCTTCGCCCGGCAGGCCGGCAACAATCGGGCCGCGGCGGCGATCGTCGTCGCGGTGATCGCGCAGATCCTGCTCGGCATCGCGACGCTGCTGACTGGTGTGCAGATCGAGGTGGCGGTCGCCCATCAGGCGGTCGCGACGGTCCTGCTCGGCACCCTGATCTGGGGTAGCCACGCACTCGGAGCTGCGGAGACGCGACCGGCATGATCGCGCTTGCGGCGGCGCTGCTCGCATCTCTACCCTTCGCGCCGCCGATCGACCATCCGCTCCTCTATCGCCAGACCGAGGATCGCGTCGCGCGCGACGGCAGCGCCGCACATTTCATCATGACCGAGGAGGTCCGCTATACCCGCGATGGGGCCGGCTACATCCTGACGATCCGCGCACTCTCGGCCGATGCGCAGGCACCGGAGATGGCGGCCAAAGCGTTCCGCGCCGGCATGAAACCCTTCATCGGCATCCCCGTCGCGGTCCGGCTCTCTGCCGCCGGCGAGCCTGGCGCGGTGATCGATGCCGACGCGACCTGGGCGCATGTGATCGGATCGCTGGAGGCCGTCGCTGCGAGCGCGGGCGACCGCAAGGCGGATTTCGACCCGATGCTCGCCGGCTTCCGCACGATGCCGCCCGCCGCGCGCGATGCGATGCTGAAGGCGCCTGCCATCGCCCTTCTCGGCCTGTCGCTGCCGCCGCTGGGGCAAGGAGAGACCAGCGCGCTGGACGAGTCGATGGAGACGCCGCTGGGCATGGCCCTCGCCAGCCACGGGACCGTGCATCGCGACGCCGATCGCAACGGCGCGATCCTCTACACCGCCGATCTCGCCGGCGACACGAACGCCGCCGGGCGGATCGCCGACCAGATGCGGAAAGCTGGCGGGCCAGCGGCCGCCCGCGCCGACGCCATCGCGGCGCTGCGCCTGCGCGAACATCGCGAGATCAGCCTGTCGGCCAGCAGCGGCCTCCTGCTTTCCTCGATCAGCCGCATCGTCGCGGCCGATCCCGCCGCGCCGGGCGGCGAACGCGCGCTCACCCAACGCGGGCTGACGCTGGTTTCGCCATAGGGTATCTCAATACCTTTCAAGAAAGGCCCGCCGTTCCTTGACTTTCGAGGGACGAATCGTCATTGGGGCCGCCGTGGCGCGATCCGGCGACGGGTCGCGCGCTTTGTTTATACGAACTGGAGATTGGGGCCATGAAGGCGCTCATGAAAACCACGAAGGTGGCGACGCCCGCCACCATCGAGAAGAAGTGGCTTCTCATCGATGCCGAGGGCCTGGTCGTCGGCCGCCTCGCCTCGATCGTCGCCAACATCCTGCGCGGGAAGCACAAGCCGAGCTTCACGCCGTTCATGGATTGTGGCGACAACGTCATCATCATCAACGCCGGGAAGGTCCGTTTCACGGGCAAGAAGCTGGCCGACAAGATCTACTACAAGCACACCGGCTATGCCGGCGGCCTGAAGGAGATCACCGCGGGCAAGGTGCTCGAGGGCCGCTTCCCCGAGCGCGTGCTCGAGAAGGCCGTGGAGCGCATGATCCCGCGCGGTCCGCTGGGCCGCCAGCAGATGCGCAACCTGCGCATCTTCGCCGGTGCCGAGCATGACCACACCGCGCAGAACCCCGAAGTCCTCGACGTCGCGTCGATGAACCGCAAGAACAAGGTGGGCGCCTGATGTCCGACAATCGCCAGTCCCTTTCCGATCTCGCCGGCCTGACCGGCGGTGAGGCCCCGGCCGCCGTGTCCGGCGCTGCTTCGGCGCCGCTCGGCGAGACCGTCTCGGCCGCCCCGCTGCGCGAGAAGCAGGTCGACGCGCAGGGCCGCTCCTACGCCACCGGCCGCCGCAAGGACGCGGTCGCCCGCGTGTGGCTGAAGCCGGGCACCGGCAAGATCACGGTCAACGGCCGCGATCAGGAGATCTACTTCGCGCGCCCCACGCTGCGCCTCGTGATCAACCAGCCGTTCGGCGTCGCCGGCCGCGAGGGCCAGTATGACGTGATCGCCACGGTGAAGGGCGGCGGTCTCTCCGGGCAGGCCGGTGCCGTGAAGCACGGCATCGCCCAGGCGCTGACCCGCTTCGAGCCGATCCTGCGCACCCCGGTGAAGCAGGCCGGCTTCCTCACCCGCGACAGCCGCGCGGTCGAGCGCAAGAAGTACGGCAAGGCAAAGGCCCGCCGCAGCTTCCAGTTCTCGAAGCGCTAAGCGTTTCGCCAGAACGGCGCCTTACGAAAGGGCGGTCCCGGTATGCCGGGGCCGCCCTTTTGCTATGGGGTGCGGACTGTCTTTACCAAGGCACCGTTTCGCCGAAGCGATCGAGATATTGGAGACCGGGCGTGGAACGCTTGGCGATCATCAGGTCGGCGAGCAAAGGCACCGTCTCCTCCATGGTGAACGGCGCGTCCGGCCCCGCGAGATCGGTGCGGATCCAGCCGGGTGCGAGCAGCAGCATCGCGCGGGGCGCATCGGGCTCCCGCGCCGCGAAGCTGCGCATGAA